>NZ_JARVGN010000470.1 GCF_029762515.1 Methanocalculus sp.
ATGATCCTCCCAGAGTCACCTGATTCATTTGTTTCCTGAGCTGCTCATAATTGTTAAAAAAAAAAAAGTTGGGATGATTGTGCCGAAGAGAGGCGATCGCCCCTCTCTGGCATGATACAATTGTTACCCGCAGAGTGGGCACTCCTCAATGGCCCAGTCCATCCACTGTGCCGAGCGGAGTTCTATTGCCGTTCCCCTCTCCACACCATAGACATTCATGTAGAAGTCAAGCAGCCATTCTTCAAGAACGATATCTTCAAAGAGCTCGGGATACGCTGCCTTTGCTATCACCATCACATCTATTGGATACTCAAGCCTCTTTGCGCAATTGCAGGGAGTCCATGGCCAGGCAACGACACGCTGGTTCTTCACGGCAGTCAGTTCCTGTAGGTTCTGGTAGTAGGGTGCTGAATACAGCTCAGAAGGCGGGTGATACCCATTTGCTGTGCAGAGTACAATTACATCCGGATCAATGCTCAGAAGATGCTCAGCGGAAACAGTTTTGAAATAGCCAGGTTCTGCATATGCGTTCTTCGCATGCGCTATCTCCTCAATGAAGTATGATTCGATCGTGTCAAGGCCAAAGACCTGTCCGGAACCACCAGCATTCCGTGCAGTCGGAGAAAGACCGAGCACAAGAACACGTGGACGCTCCTCCATTGGAATACCCTTTGTCCTGCCATAGATAAGGCCGACCTGATCTTCAAGATACGCAGCAAGTGTGGAAGCTTTGTCCTTCTTTCCAAAAACCTCCCCGATGATCAGGATCTCGTCAGTCATCTTCGTGAGATCCGGATCTGTATATGCGGGGGGACCATAGATTACAACAAGAGGAATACCGAGAGACTCAATGGTGTTAATCGTTTTTGTGACAGATTCATCTCCTATATGGCGGACCGTGCATGAACCGACACGGAGGATCACGACATCTGGATTGAGGGAGACAAGTGATTCATAATTCAGTGCCGCTCCGGACTCTGCAACCCGCGGGATATCGATAATCCAGGGGTTCAGGTAGGTAACCGGATTCATCCCATCACGGTACCAGTATGACTCTTCATGAATCGTTGGAAACTCATAATGGAATATACGCTGAATACATGAAGAACCGACACCAACAAGCGTCTCCTCGACACCAAGATAGGTCATTGTACCCTCGATCATTCCATCCGAAACGGTTACAACCCGCTCTATATTCACCGGAACCTGCACCTCAACACCGCGGGAGTCAACGACTGTGCGGTAGCCGGAGTCTGCTGGTGCCGGTGATTGATTGCTATCAGCTGATCCGACACATCCTGCAGAGAGCAGAAGGGCGATCAGGATGACCGCCACAGATAGGAAGATTTTGTTTTTCATAGGTAACACCAGAGATTTGTTCATTGCTCAATACCCGATACAGCTCGGTCGACAGGATAGCTCATATGCATCCATTCACCTTCCACCAGATCTTCACCCGCTTCGTCATCCCTGACTGGATGAACTCATCACCATTCTGAACAAGTGATCCTTTCAGGTACTCCATCAGGATCTTCTCCTGCTCCGGGGTTTGGATGCCGTACTGATCCCGGTACTCGTCAACAGCCGCTACGATATCCCGGAATCTCCTGACATGATCCATATCCGCAGTCTCGACATTCGGGTAAATTC
>NZ_JARVGN010000471.1 GCF_029762515.1 Methanocalculus sp.
TCAGCAGGAAGTCAAGAGAGAAGGGGTGTTATTATTGCGGGCCGGGCAACAAATTCTGGCCGCAGTTCTCCCGGATAACCAGCAGAGAGAACGTAATCCCTGCTTCCATAGAGGATTGCAGGATTGTTCTGGAATACAAAATCGGGCTTACCGATCTGAATAAGACAGAATCGGGATCCGACAGATCCCTGACAAAATCAGAGTACGACACGGACAGTTTCATTCAGAAGATGCTTGAATATAAACCCCGCTTCATCGTCTTCAATGGAAAAGAAGCAGCCAGGCACGCCTTAAAGAGAAGAGAGATCGGGTATGGCATGCAATCTGAGATGATCGGGGAGAGCTCCGTATTCGTCGCTCCATCCACCTCCGGACTCTCGGCTAAAGACTGGAAGTACCACGGGGAAGAGTGCTGGGGCAGGATCGGGGAGATCTATTCGGAGATGCGGGCAGGGGAGGATTGAATAAATAATGAGTCCCGATAGCTGTGAGCAGGAACAGAGAGAAGTGGCAGGATAAGAGATGACTCCCCCATAAACATAAACATACACATACATACACACAATATTTAAATAAGTCTGAGATATACTTACATCCATGGGAACGATCACACTCAGCATCGACGATGAAACAGAGCGGCGCTTTCGGAGCACAGCCAGGAAGGTTATAGGGGAGCGAAAAGGGTACCTGGGCGAAGCTGCAACCGATGCGATGAAACTCTGGATTCACGAGAAGACGCAGGAAGCCATAGCAAAAGATGCTCTGGAACTCATCAGGAAGACATACCATTTTGGAGAGAAGAAATATCGCTACAGGAAGGATCTCTATGACCGGTGAAGCACCACCGCTCATCGATACCAACATACTGGTCTATCTCTTTGATGAAGACGCGGCAAATAAACGGGATATCTCTCATCAGCTCATCGCAGGCTGTTTCAAATCAGAGAGAAGGTATTCACTGTCTTACCAAAACCTTGCAGAATTTTCTGTCGTTGTCACTGAGAAGGTCGCAGATCCAATGCCATCTGAAGATATCCAGCGATTCATTCATACGATTACCTCATACCAGGGATGGAATCTCGTTCACTACACAGGCACGACAATCATACATGCCCATGAGATTAAAGAACAGCATAAGCTCCATTTCTGGGATGCCCTGCTGGCTGCAACAATGCTGGAAAACCATATTCATACAATATATACCGAAGATGCACATTTCAGGAAGATACCCGGAATCACCATGATGAATCCATATCAGACTCAGCTATAACGGATTAAATCAATTTGGTGAACTGATACCCTCCTCACATTACAGGATACATCACCCCCCTCACCACCATCTTCCCCATTCCGTCCCCGGTAAAAACAGCAACAAATAAGAACTTTTCCCCCATTTTTACATTACAATAGCACGGGGAGATGTATGAGTGGAGAGTACGAGCAGGCATTTCGTGAATCGATAACCGATCCAACAAAGTTCTGGGGAACTGCGGCTAAAAACATCATCTGGTCCAGAGAATATGACCGGGTGCTCACAGCCGGAGAACCTCCATTTTATCACTGGTTTGAAGGGGGCGAGCTGAACACCTGCTACAACTGCCTTGATCGCCACATCGGGGAGGGGCGGGGAGACAGAACAGCCCTCATC
>NZ_JARVGN010000472.1 GCF_029762515.1 Methanocalculus sp.
TGGGAATACGTTTAATTATATTGATTCATTCAGGTTTAAACTGGCAAAGACGATAAACACGTTCTGCTTTCAGATGAGATACCCAATAACTATTAAGAATTCGAGCCAATACTTCTGAAACAGGCAGGCAATGAATAGCTGCCTGGGCTGCGGGATCCATGACAACGAGTGAATTGAGAGGAGGGCCGACCCAGCCCGAAGTATGTGCCGTTGCGCTTTCGAAGCTTGCAGTCCGCCCCGGAGATACTGCTGTTGATATCGGGTGCGGGACAGGAACCGTCAGCATCGCCATTGCACGGACTGCTGAAAGGGTGTTTGCAATCGACATGCGGCCGGAGGCAATTGCAGTCGCCAGAAGAACAATTGCCGATTCCGGGTTAACAAATATCACCCTTGTCGGGGGCGATGCAGTACCATTTCTCGGTGAGATTGAGGGAATTGATGTTGCGTTTGTCGGCGGCTCAAAGGGGCTTCTGCAGGTACTCTCACTTCTCGCAGAGAAGGGGGTCAGAACGATTGTGGTGAATGCCGTCCTCCTTGAGACCGCCACGCTTGCGATTCAAACGATGAGGGAACGTGGCATCTTTGTCGAAGCTATCCACCTTCAGGTTTCACGATCCGCTGATCTCGCCGGAAAAACGATGTTTAAGCCGGAAAACCCAATATATATCATCGTCGGGGGGTGCAGACAATGCTGATTGCTGTCGGCCTTGGGCCAGGCGATCCCGAACTCCTCACCCTGAAGGCAGCACGGCTCCTCAGGGAGGCAGACTCTGTCTTTGTACCGGGGGAGATGGCATATAATCTCGTTGAAGCATACAGAAGAGATGCCATCACCCTTGATTTCCCGATGACGAATGATGAATCCTATATCGAAGCCTGCATGGAGGAGAATGCAAAGAAGATTGCGCCATATGCCCTCTCTGGGATCGCAGTCTTTGGAATCATCGGAGACCCGAACTTCTTCTCCACCTTCTCCCGGTTAACAGCGATCTTAAAACGGGATCACCCGGAGATCGAATGCAGCACGGTGCCGGGGATCAGCTCGATTACGGCACTTCCATCTGTTGCAGATCTTCCGATCCAGAAGAGTTTTTCAGTCTCGGATGGATCTGATCCTGATGTCAGGATCACGCTGAAGGTACGGCGTCCACAGAAGATAGCAGCGGAGCTGAAGAAGGAAGGATACTCGGAGTTTGTACTTGTGGAACGGATGTATATGGACGATATGACGATCTATACCAATGAGAACCTGCCTGAAAAATCCAATTACTTCAGCATACTGTACGCGAGGAAATTATGAGCGATTTTTATATTGTCGGCGCGGGATGCGGAGATCCAGGCCTTATCACGGTGAAGGGGATGGATCTCCTGAAGAGGGCGGATATCCTGATCTATGCGGGATCGCTGGTGAATCCTGAGCTTGTCGCTGCATCGGCAGCAGCCACAAAACTTGATTCCTCACAGATGAACCTTGAGGAGATCTGTGGCGCGATCAGAGACGGAGTCCTGGAGAAGAAACTGGTTGTCCGTCTCCATTCAGGTGATCCGGCACTCTATGGTGCAATCATCGAGCAGATGGCAGTCCTTGAGAAGGACGGGATCAGACCGGAGATTGTACCCGGCGTCTCCTCCCTCTTC
>NZ_JARVGN010000473.1 GCF_029762515.1 Methanocalculus sp.
CCGGAATCAGGCTGATCGGGATGCATGCACAGCACCCGGAGTCGATCGTCATTGGCTATCCCCTCACGATGCATGAATATTATGTCGCGTTTAACCGTGAGACTCCCGAGCCTCTTATTGTGGCGTTCCAGCAGGCGCTTGACCGAATACGATCAGAAAAGGATGCCTTTGGTGTTAGCCGGTATGAGCGGATCCTCTACCGGCATCTCACTCCGGGATATGCAACTGAGGTGCTGACGAAAGAGGACGCAATCGATCTCGTATCATCGACAGCAGCAGCATTGAAACGGGATGCCCCGGCAACACTCCGGGAGATCAATGCGGCGAGTACCATCTATAATGTCCCTGATAAACCCGGACTCTATGTCTTTGTCTATGATACCGATGTCGTCATGGTTGCCCATGCAACAAATATCCATCTCGTCGGGGTGAGTTTCAAAGGTAAGACTGATGTCACCGGAAAGGCGTTTCGGGATATGATGGTGGAAGGAGCACTGGAGAATGGTTCCGGGTGGGAGGATTATATCTATATCAGTCCGGCAGAGAGCGGACTCTTCTGGAAGAGCACATACTATCAGCTTGTAACCGGGAGTGACGGGAAAGAGTATGTGGTCTGTAGCGGGATCTTCAGGACGGGGTAAAATGGGGGTTGTTACAGATCGACCTTCCAGATTACATGGTCTCTCAGGTCTGCATAATGGGTGTAGGTTTAGACAATCGAGGTCTTTGAGAATGAGCGTGGCCCGATCTATGACCTGTGGTTGGTCTGTGTGGGGTGAGGGTTCTCACTCTTCTTTACATGTATTGTCCATCATTCAATCACCATTTGAGAAAACATAAATACCTTTCTTCGTAATTTTAGGATATGCACAGGAAGGTGAAGGGTTTACGTCAGTACTCCCTGATTGTTTTTTCTCTCTTAATTCTGCTTTCGGCATGCATTGGCATCTCCGGATGTGTTACTGAGGAGTCATCCGGAGCACCGGATCTGATCTTTCTGACCGAAGAATTCCCGCCATTCAATTATGAAGAGGATGGTGAACTGAAAGGGATCGCAGTTGAGCTCCTGTATGCTGCATATGAGGAGAAAGGATTCGTACTGCCTGATGATGCCATACGGATCGGACTCTTCACCGAGGGATATCAGACCGCACGCTCAACACCAGGATATGTCATCTTCTCGACTGCGAGAAGACCTGAGCGGGAAGATCAGTTCCTCTGGGCAGGCCCGATCACATCGTTCAATGTTGTTCTCTTCTCCCGGCGTGGCAGTGGTATCACCGTTGCAGAGGATTCAGATCTCAACAATTTCAAAATTGGTGCAGTTGAAGATGACGTATCGGTTCTGGAGCTGAAACGGGTAGGAGTAGATGATGCTCAGATCATCACCGATCCTGATCCAATAAACCTGATCGGGATGCTCGACCGCGGCGAGATCGATCTCTTTGCCTCAGGTGACCTTGCCGGAGAGTACCTGATCGCAGAAGCAACCGGGAAATACGGCTATTTTAACCAGATATACCAGCTAGCAGAGTTGGATACATATTATGCTTTTCATAAGGAAACACCAAAACAGCAGATCGAATGGTTTCAGTCTGCACTTGATGCCCTGAAAGAGACACCCGCAGATGGTGG
>NZ_JARVGN010000474.1 GCF_029762515.1 Methanocalculus sp.
AATATGTATTACATTTCCAAAATTTTTTACATAAACTTATCTCGTTTTTCATTTGAGTTCTTGATTTTTTATTTTGACAATCAAAATATCGTTTTTTGGCGAATTCAATGTGGTGAGCTAAATCCTGATCATTTTTCCATATAAATTTCTCTCTAGCTCTTAATACTGGATAGCATTGTTCAAATTGATGAACAAATTTTTCTGCACTTCCCATGATGCAAGATACTTAATTGTTACATAAATAAATTTGTCCAATTTGAAATCACCTTTCATGCTATTTAATCAAATAAGTCAACATGTAACAACGGTGATGCAATATTTTATGGGTTGAAATCATGCTTGAAAAAATGCACTTACATTGAATAAGAGCGATTTTATTGTTCAGCACTAACCGGGATGAGTTGGGATTTTGGTGGCGTATAAATGAGAATTCCTCGGATATACGGCTCACGGTTCACTGTCAGGTGGGAAATAATTCATTACTATCATTGGAATAATTGGCTCATATTTATTCTTTTAGCAACTCTCTGATTTAAACAGTGGTTCTTCCTCTATCGGATTTTTATTTCAATCCCCTGTATGAATTCGATTCGAGAAAAAATGGATCTGCATACAGTTCATCACTAGACCACATTGCACAAGTTCACCACGAGGATCAGCTCTGTCATCTTCAGCAGAATCCTCAACAGGGTGATTGCCCGGTTCTACTTATGGGGGAGAGAATCCCAATAAATGTTATCGATTCGTCGGGACTCACCAGTTCGTATGCCAGTCACTATTATTCCTGGAGGACGGCTAAGACCAGGAAGAGGTTCCTGAAGATGTCAATTGCTGTTAATACCGAGAACCGGATCATTTGGGGATAGAAGATATCCGGCACCCGGTTCATGATTCCCAGCATGCGGTCACAGTTCTGAGACAGTGTCACCGGGCTAGGAAGGATAGGAGATATGTGATGGATAAGGGATATGACGCAGAAGCGATCCATCGGTAGATCATGGAAGAACGACAATCGGGATCGATGATACCCATACGGGACAGAAAGAGGAAACGGATCTCAGGATACTATCGAAGACAGAATCTGGCTGAGTTCAATGAAGAGATCTATCGCCAGAGTAACCTCGTTGAAACGGTCTTCTCAGTCCTCAAAAGAAGATTTGGCGAGAGTCTGAAAGCACGTAGGTATCCCTATCAGGTAAAAAAGATTAACAAAAAAAACTAATCCTTTACAACCTCAGGATGGTGATGGGAAAATCAGTCTTTGTTGTTCTTATTGAGAAATTCTACAGAGCCCAAAAATTATCGTTAAGAGAATTTTTCTTAGATTACCTATATTGTATATACGGCGATTTATTGAGATTTTTCCAATAATAATCTGGATTCTCTATCCGATATTTTTCTCGTAGTCCTCCGAGAGCAATTTGTGGTGTCGCTATACCGAAATTAAGATTTGCCTCAATGGCGATGGGACCGTCTCCAGATAAACCTATGTCCCAACCTAAATGTTTAAATTGCGGGAATCTCTCTGCGGCCTCAATAGAAAAATTTCTAATCCCGTTCCATATATTGTCGTTAAAATTTTTAAATGCAAAACCAGTGTCAGGATGCCTTTGAAAATACTCTCGACTATAATA
>NZ_JARVGN010000475.1 GCF_029762515.1 Methanocalculus sp.
GCCAAGATGATTAACCTCTCATTGCCTGCAAGCGAGGTGATGGCAACCGATGTTCCGATCATCCACATGGATGACGGGCTGGATTATGTGAAACAGCTGGTAACGAACTCCAGGTACAGGACAGCCTGTATCGTTGACGAGGAGGGAAAGCTCCTCGGCATGATCTCACGGAACACCTTTGTCTATGACATTCAGAAATCCGTCATCCTTGTCGATCATAATGAGTACAGCCAGGCGGTGGATGGGATTGAGAATGCCGAAATTCTTGAGATCATCGACCACCACCGGCTCGGTGCAATGACGACATTAAAGCCGATCCGGTTCATTATGGAGCCGGTCGGATCAACCTCAACGATCGTTGCCTCAATCTACCAAGAGAGCGGACGAGATCTCTCTGAACCAGTCGGGGGACTGCTCCTTGCCGGCATCCTCTCCGACACCCTTGGCCTGAAGATGTCAACGACTACAAAGAAGGATGAAGAGATGGTCGCCTGGCTTGCAGAGAAGACCGGGATTGATCCGGTGGAGTTTGGGATCTCGCTCTTCAGGGAGGGGATGGAGCTCTCAAGCTTCTCGATTGAGGAACTGGTGAAGAAGGATCTGAAGCGTTACAGCCTCTATTCGATGGACGTTGCAATCTCACAGGTGATGGCCCCTTCATCCGAGTTTGCCAGACAGCATGAAGAGGAGATCCGATCCACCATCGAAAATCTCCGGAAATTGATGGAGGTTGATATCTTTGTGGTGCTTATTACGAGCGTCTTTGAGAATGGATCAGATCTCTATGCGGCAGCAGATGATACAACACTCCAGCGTCTGGGTTACCTGAATCAGCCGGTGCGGCTTGAGGGTGTCATGTCCAGAAAGAAGGATTATCTCCCCGAATTTGGCCAGTTGATCCGGGGATTATAATCTCCCCGGCTTCCGCACCATCGGGACAACACCTGATCCTTCAAGGTTGCCGAGAGCAAAGGCATACCGTTCCCGGATCGTCTTTGGGAGAGCATCCTCGGGGATCTCCTCAAAGCCATATCTGCCATACCAGCCGACAAGCACCTCTGTCGAGTGCATGTACAGCCATTCTTCACTGCAGGATTCGATCAGGGCATCCATCGCATATTTTGCAAACCCATGCCCCCGGTATGCCTCGGGGGTGAAGACGGAGTCGACTTCAAAGCCATCCGGGTGGCGGCGGCATCTCGCAACAGAGACGAGCACACCCTCGGCAAAAGCTCCAAATACCCGGTCTGTCTTCGGATCAGCCTTCTGTTGATGGTACGTCTCCCAGAGTTTTTCAGCAAGAGGGAATTCTGAAGCCATCAGCTCACGCCCCTCCATCCTGAGCGTAAACTCGGGGTAGCGGATATACACGGGAACACCGGCTTGTGCTGCAACACCGGCAACGGTTGATCCGATCTTCGCCTTCTTCAGATAATCGAGATGCCCAAATCGTGAGAGGAGTATCATGGTTGCCTGAAGTGTCTCTGCTACAGAAAGGATCGTTTTGACACGCTCTCCATGCAGGACAAGAAGGGAGATGGAATACCGGCTGCTTCCGTCGTTGATCCTATCGGCAGCATCCTTCAGCTCTTCCCGTAATTTTCGGATAGCAGCATGATCGGTG
>NZ_JARVGN010000476.1 GCF_029762515.1 Methanocalculus sp.
TGGGTCTGCTCGTTCCCGGTTCTGCGGCGCTTGATCAAGATCAGATCAAGATTACCTCCAGTCATGACTGGATCACCGCCGGGCCCGGGACGGGCACTGATGAAACTGCGACCATTACCGTGGTGATTGATAACGAATCGTTCATCAATGAGTCTGTGAAAGTCGATGAGGTATTGTTTTCCTGCGCGAATGAGTTCCTTTATAATGGAGCGGGGAGCAAAATCGGCGATTTATCTTCTTCAAAAGTCTCAGAAACGCAGTACGAAGCGACATTTCATTCAAAAAAGAGCGGCGATGCAACCATTCAGGTGAACGTTAAATACACCGTGGATAAAGTGGAAGGAGGGCCTTTTGAGAGATCCAATGATACCGTCCAGAGAGTGGATCATGCAATGCCCTACGCTTTTGAGTATCTGGACTATGATACCGAAATCACCGTCAATACGGACACGGACATCACACTCCAGATGATCGATAAATATGGAAATGTCGTCGACAGCAGAAAAGAAGATTCGCTCGTGCCAGTTAAAAATGCCGAAGGCGTCAGGTTCCAGTGTTCATCAGAAACAGATGCGGGATTCTGGAAAGATGAGAGTACTCTGACAAATGACATCACGAAATTCGTCGATTCGAAAGGGAACCTCTCGGTGAAATTCAAAGCATCATCTTCGGCGGGAGCGAACCCCGTCAATCTCATCTGTGTCACCGCGGTTCCCAAGATGCTTATCACAATTTATGGAGAAGGTGAATCGACGCCGGCGAGCATGACGACGTCAGTAGATCCCTCATCACGATGTGTGCCTGGCGATGGCGAGAGCACATTTACCATTGTCTATCAACTGTTCGATCAGTTCGGCAATCCATCACCGAACTCTCCACTATATATCCACACATCCATCGACGGTGAAGAACGAAATGTCTTTACCAATGAGGATGGCTATGCAATCCTCACCTATGGCCCTAAGACATCCATCGGGCTCGTGACATTTTATGCCGATTCGCGATTGACTCCGACAGTAAGGGATGATGTTGAGTTACGGTTCACGAGCTCGGATGGAACGTGGTTTGAAGCCTACTCCAATCCTTCCGACCTTAGCAGCTATGAGGTGAAACCGTTCACCAACGGAACGATTTACGCGCGGGTGACCGACAATGTAGGTCGCGGCGTCTGGAATGAGAAAATTTCCTTCAGAATTAACGCATCCTCGATTGAGAATCAAACCGCCGCCCCCATGATGGATCCGAAGATCTATAATCCGGCATCAGATTCCTGGGAAGATTCGTCTGTGGATATCCTCACCGACGAGTACGGCTATGCCGAGGTTCCTTTCAGATCCGGTGAATTCCCCGATCAGGATGCTGAAAATTTCGACCCCTCTTCAAGCGGCTCCTGTAAAGTAACGGTCACGTGGGATCGATCGGATGAACCTGATCAAATCAAAGAGGTGAAGGTCACGTGGAGAAATTATCCGTATATTCGTGCAGAAACAGAAGTGTCTTCCTCAAGCATTCGCCCTGGAGATACGTTTGACGTAACCATCCGCCTGATAGGTGACGGGTTTGCAATTCGCCAGCATTTACCGGTGGATGTTGTACTTCTGCTTGATCGATCGGAGGATA
>NZ_JARVGN010000477.1 GCF_029762515.1 Methanocalculus sp.
CAATGGCCGCATTCAAGCCCAAGCTCCCGGCATGGGCAGGGTACGCGGGCATAGGCGACCCCGTGGTTTGCATCGATGGTGGTGAACGGGTAATTTGCAATCTCGACATCGGCGAGTGTCGCCGCCTTGAAAAAAGTCGACTTTCCACAGTTTGGTTTTCCGGCAAGTGCAAGCGTGATCATCGTAATTGACATGTACGACCGATGCATATTAACATGCATGGGCTATATCACACGAGAAACTGCATACTTCGACGCCCCCGGACCACAGAATACCGATGATTGTATCCAGCTCTGTATAGCACGGGCAGAAGAGGAACAGATCAACACAATTGTCCTTGCAAGCACCTCCGGCGCGACCGCCCTTTCTTTCCAGAAGGCGGTGAAAGGCACACGCATCCGTCTTGTTGTGGTGTCACATGTCGTCGGCTTTTCAGAGCCCGGTGTCTGGGAGTTCTCAGAAGATGCAAAAGCATCACTTCTTGCAGAAGGCCATACAATCGTCACCGGCACGCATGCTCTCTCCGGTCTTGAGCGCGCCCTCTCCCGGTCCGCGCGGGTCGGAGGCGGCTCGCGTTCTGAGGCGATCGCAGAGGCGCTCAGGCGGGTTGTTGCGGTCGGGCTGAAGGTTGCTGTTGAATGTGTACTGATTGCAGCAGATCAGGGTGCAATCGGAATCAGTGAAGAGGTGATCGCAGTCGGCGGAACTATGAGCGGTGCAGACTGTGCTGCGGTGATCCGCCCGGCTCACACCTCGTCTTTCTTCGATCTCCAGGTTCGTGAGATGATCGCGATGCCAAGAAACCGGTGATCCATGATCCGAGAGGCATTTGCTGAAACATTCGGGCTGCTGAAGGCCTATCCCCTTCTCTGGCTTGGAGGACTGGTGATCGGTGCCGTCTCAGTCGGAGACATACTCATCGGAGGGGCCAGCCCGGCTCTATCCGGAGTCCTTCAACTCCTTTCACTCCTGCTCTTCCCCTTCATTATAGCCGGGAGTTACGGTATTATACGGGAGAAGAAAGGAGATCTCGCCACGTTCCTCAGGTATGCAACCGGGTACTATTTCCGGATCCTGTTGCCGTTGATCATCATTGTCTTTGCTGCATTCGTGACGATCTTTCTGCTGTTAATCCCGATGGCACTCATGGGAGGGGGCCCGACTCCTGATATGATCTTCTTCATCGCAATGGGTGTTATCATCCCGTTCATGCTCTTTACGTACTTTTATGACTGTTTCGCGGTTTTTTCGGATGAGAAGATCTTTGACTCGATCCGCTCCAGTATCACGATCGTCCTCTACAACTCCTGGAAAATCCTCCTCTTCATCATAGTGAATATTGTCGTCCTCGGAACCCTCCTCTTTGGCCTTGCATTTGTCTGGATGGGGCTCCTCTGGGAGAAGATGAGCGAGATCGGCGCAATGGATCCCGAGGTGATCAGCGCAATGAGCGGTGAAGAGGTGATGGCCCTCCTCGGCCCTGATGCCCTCTTTGCAACAGCAGTCATCCTCTTCATCTGGGCGCTGATCGCAACGCCCTTCACCATCGCCTTCAAGGCAGCCTTCTTCCAGCGGCTTGGAGAGGTGCCTCAAATCGAGCAGCAGGTCGGTGTCTAT
>NZ_JARVGN010000478.1 GCF_029762515.1 Methanocalculus sp.
TGAATGGCTGGCATCGCTCCTTGGAGACGGTGTGATCGGCGGGGTCGGCGGTGTGCTCGTCTTTGTCCCGAACATCTTCATCCTCTTCCTGATCCTCTCGATCCTTGAAGGGAGCGGGTATCTTGCCCGTGCCGCCTTCATCATGGATCGGCTGATGTATGCGATAGGGTTGCCGGGCAAGTCATTCATCCCGATGCTGATGGGCTTTGGATGCAATGTCCCGGCGATCATGTCGACCCGGACGATCGAGGATGATCGCGACCGGCTCATCACCATCCTGGTAAATCCGTTCATCTCCTGTGGTGCCCGGCTTCCGGTGTATATCCTCTTTGCAGGGGTTTTCTTCGGAAGGGATGCAGGGAATGTGATCTTCGGCCTTTATGCCCTGGGTATCCTTGTAGCAATCCTCTCGGCAAAGCTCTTCAGGTACACCGTTCTGCCGGGTGAATCGTCACCATTCATCATGGAGATGCCCCCGTACCGGATCCCGACCCTGAAGAACGCGATGCTGAATATGTGGGAGAAGGGATCAACCTACCTGAAGAAGGCAGGTGGAATCATCCTTATCGGCTCGTTAATCGTCTGGTTCCTTGCTTCATACCCCGCCGGTGTCGGTTATGGAAGCGAGGAGAGTTTCGCCGGGATGATCGGGCATGTACTTGAACCGCTCGTTGCACCGCTTGGCCTTGACTGGAAGATCGCCGTTGCACTCCTCTTCGGCTTCATTGCCAAGGAGATCGTTGTCAGTTCGCTCGGTGTCCTCTATGGGGCAGACGAGGGATCAGCCGCCCTCTCTGACGCACTGCTTGCAGATCCCGCCCTCTCGATGGCAGGAGCCCTTGCTGTGATGGTCTTTGTCCTCCTGTATATGCCCTGTCTGGCAACACTCGCGGTTATTAAAAAAGAGACCGGATCCTGGCGCTGGGCCGGGTTCTCGGTTCTGTATGGACTGGTGGTGGCATGGATATTGGCGTTTGTCACCTTCCATCTCGCCGGATACTTCCTCGGAGGTGTATAAACGATGTCGGAATACAGGAAACAGTTGTTTGCAGGGTTCCTTGGACTCCTGTATCTCACTACCGGATTGGCTGCGTTCATCGCCCTGATATCTCCGGAGATAGAACTCTTCGCACTCCTTGGGATCTCAGGTGATCCGGCGATGGGCTTTATTTCAATCATCATCGGGCTCACCCTTATCTTCGGATACCGTGAGCTCTCAAAAGGCATCCATGAGGGTGTTGCATACCTGCATGTCGGGATCGCCCTTGCTCTCGTCTTTGGGTTGATCTGGCTCCTCTCGACTGGTGCTGGGTTTGCCACACTCGCCATCTTTGAAGGCGAGGAGATCACCTTTGAAATGATTCGGGAAGCGATTGTACCGCAGCTCTACCTTGCAGTCATTGCCCTCTTCGGGTTTATTGTATGGGGCAGGGAGTTCTCTGCCGGACTCCTGAGGGATTAAATGTTTAAGGATATTCTTTTGAAACTTGCAGAAGGAGGGGTTGCAGTCCCCCTGCTTGCTGCCGATCTTGGCATCTCTCTTGATCAGCTCCGTGAACGGCTCAGGATGATGGAGCATATGGGCTATATCGCCGGGGATATCGCAT
>NZ_JARVGN010000479.1 GCF_029762515.1 Methanocalculus sp.
GCTTTTTTCCCCAAAAATCGATCTGGCCAATATATTTGTCTTCAAAGAAGGGATAGAAATTCCACCATTCATGGACAAATCCATGTTCTTTCACAAACTTAAATCCATATTTTGATCGTTCCGCATATCCTTGGGGATCGAATCCCCGCCATCCATTATTGCTCCACGCAATTTTTGAAACAAAGATGGTGGATTCTCCATTAATGTTTTCAGACTCGATTAATTGCAGGAATTGGTCTTTTGATAATGCCGAGATGGTTGTGAAAAATTTTTTATCGAAATCCTGTGGAATCGCTCTTTCAGCCCGATCCAACCATTTGATGTTGCGAATAACAGTGTAATCCTCTTTATTTCGTTGCGGGTGTTGTTGTGGACCAGATGTGACAATTCCCCATCCTAAAACCGATTCATTGCCACGATTTGCAACGATGAGATCACCAATCCGAACCTTACGCAGAAATTTATGGATCAGGTCTGTAGCTTTCTTTGTTGTATCTGGATAGAATGATTCGAACGTCTCCAGTAGTTGTTCTTTATCATAGGAAAACCACTCAACTTTGGCATCTTTGAGGTATTCTTCCCAACAAATTCCAAATGTTTCGTTCTTTGAGAATTCGTCCCAATATCTTCCTTTTCCCCCCGGTGCTATTTGCCAGTGGGACAACGACGCAACCTCGTATAAAAAGTAGTCAAGCGTTGCGAGATCTGCATCCTTGAATGATGGATCCTTCCTGATCTCCGCGAGCACTTTTTTCAACTGGTAATTGAACGCAAGATAATGTTCCCCGGCTCTCTTCCCGGTTTTGGGGATATCATTAACCTCTATTCCGAAATATCGAAGTGCTTTTTCCGATGAACCGTAAAATATGCCATATTCTTTAGGATCGAAATAACAGAGAAATTCAGAAGTAATTCCCTTATTGACACCACCTATTTGTATGAAGCGTTGATACCGCTCGGTGAAAGCGTCTTTTGAATACAAGAGATCTTTTGCCTTTTCGATAAATCCCTTATCTTCTACCAATCCCCGTGCCCATCCTTCATGATCTTCCTCTGTACCGCCAGGCCCCCCACCAAATTCGATGGAAAAGAACCTACTGAGAAGATGTATTGCCTCCTTATTGGTGAGAATATCAATATGTTCCTTCGAAAAGGCAGTCTGGACTTGCTCTTTGAGCCATTCTCTCCTTTGAGATCCAGTCATTTCGCCGATGCCTGTCTCTTCTTCGAGCTCATCATACCTGCATTTAAATCGATCAATAAAGATTGAAACGATTTCTGAAAGGCTCAAATTTCCAAAATGATTCACAGAATTTTCGAGTAATGGTAGTGATTCAGACATAAGGCATCCACATAGGTAAAATACTCATTTCATCAATTGAATGCGTTCTTTCTACCATTCGAATATATCTTGCGGTTTTATATTCGTGAGAACGAACTATATCTGGAGATCTTATTAAATCTAAAGTCTGTATTTCGACTCGTTTTTCAGAATAACTGCAAAAATAAGCATTTATCCAAAATTTGATTATATCAGAGTTACTAGACCATTGACGTGTGCATGGACACTCACTACGATTGGTTAGATCGGTATGAACAGGCA
>NZ_JARVGN010000047.1 GCF_029762515.1 Methanocalculus sp.
GTCGTCGTCGTTGATCCGGGATCGGGACCGGCTGCTGCAACAACACCAGAGATCCTCAGGCGAATGGGATGTACGGTCCATACCATCAATGGACGGTTTGACGGCACATTCCCCGGACGGCTCCCTGAGCCGAGCCCGGAGGGGCTCGCCCTCCTTTCAGAAACTGTCATTGCAACCAAAGCAGCATTCGGGGTTGCGCATGACGGCGATGCAGATCGGGCAGTCTTTGTGGATGAGACAGGAACTTTCATGAACGAGAATCTGACCTTTGCGATGCTTGCACGTGCCGCATGTCAAAACAATCCGGGCATTGTCGTCACACCCGTCAGTACATCAGATGTCATCAGGGAGGTGGCAGCCGACTGCGGATGCACAACCTCCTACACAAAGGTTGGAAGCATATATGTCGCACGAACCATGCTGAAACTGATCGAGGCAGGAGAGAGGGTTGCTTTTGGCGGTGAAGGAAATGGAGGTCAGATCTTTCCCAATCACCAGTTCTGCAGGGATGGAGGAATGACTGCTGCTGCAATGGCAGAACTTGTCGCTGCATCAAAACGATCGATATCCGCCCTTGCAGATGAGATCCCCCCATATACTATGGTTAAAGAGAAGATCCATTCCGATGATCCGGCTGCCATCCTTTCAAGAGTTCGATCAGCCTGTTCTGAGCTTGGCCTGAATGAAACCGATGGCATCCATATACGGTGGGATGATGCATGGGCTCTGATCCGCCCTTCAGGGACAGAACCCTTCATCAGGCTCTATGCAGAATCACGGGATCCAAGGCGGGCAGAAGAAGTAAAAGACTATCTTCTCTCTCTGCTCCAATTAGGCTCCCATTAAGGCTTAAAATCAAATAATAAGCTTATTTTTTCTTTTTTTCAAAAAACAAAGGAATAGATTTCTTTATTAACTATATTCATTCCATATCATAATGACAAAGGACTTTCCCACAAGAATTGAGATCAAAGTGAGATTCGTGGATATGGTCAGATACCCATATTGATAGGAAGAACCGGGTTTGTCTCCCAACACATTCAATCAATTCCAGAAATCAAAAGTCTGATTCAGCTGAAGATGCGAAAGAATACAACATTCTGAATAAGAAGCAACCATTGATTGTTACAGGGCATAATATCCACTCAAAATGAATAAGAAAGATGAGAAATAGTCTGGAGGAGAGATGAAAACAATCGAACTGATCATTTCGGGGAGAGTTCAGAAAGTCGGTTTCAGGGCCTGTATACGGCATATTGCAACCAGCCTCGGCATCTCCGGGGAGGTGGAGAATCTCCCGGATGGCAGGGTGCACGTACTGGCCACAGGCGAGGATGTTATCCTTGAAAAGTTCGTATCCATGCTCTATAGTTGTCCCCGTGCTATCATTCGGGATATTGATATGAGAACGTTCATCCTGACAGATTTTCCGGATTTCTCCATCAAACGCCCTCTTTGAAGACATTATTGGTTATGCAGGCAGTGGAGGGCGTGCACCCCCAATCTTCCACTATACCTTAAAAAATAACTGAGAAATTGCCTCCTTTCTCAAGAGATTTAAGATATGCATACACATTTGCATCGATGATCCGCTGATCGATCTTCGTATATAAACGCTCAAGGAGCCGGGAGATGAGTTCGTCCGAGAGGACACAGCGGGTCTGGCTCAGTTCATAATCACCTGCTGTTAAAAAATCCTTTGCAAGTTCAAATACCGTCGAATCGACCATGGTCCTCTTCAGGGGCTCTATTATATCATAGACAAATCCGCCTGCCCCCTGATTCAGCAGGCCGTTATCAGGATTCAGATGAGCCCCTATGATTGCAACACATGCATTGCCGAAGAGAAGTGCATACCCAAACGAGAGCATCGCATTGACAGGATCAAAGTGAGGGCGGTTTGTCCTTCTCCTGTACTCCAGATCTGTTGGAAGCATCCGTGAAAGAATCTCATAATACATATCAGTTGAGAGAGTATGGAGCCTTCTGATCTCTTCTATCCTGACAAGGTACTCTATCTCATTTCTTGCCTGTATAAGGAAATCATGTTCCCCACGATAGAAAAGGCCTGATTCAAGAGTATTATCAAGCTCCTCCAGCCAGAGAAGCCGTGATTGCAGAGAAGAGCGGACAAATTCAATGATATACCGATGTGAAGGGGTTGAGGTCTGAAGGCACCATGTCTCTTCATTCCTGTTTGATCCAAACGGCGTTAGGGTACCAAGAGGTGTTCCATGAGCATCAAAGAAGGAGATTGATGCACCCTTTTCAAGAAGACGGTTTATTGTTGCAGTCTGAATCGTATGCCCTCCAACCAGGAGCAGATGATTGATTGCATCTATTGAATAGCTTGACTGCTGGGATCGTTTCTGGACATACAACAGTCCTGGTGTCGACTTGATATGTGCACCATATCCCCAGATTGCATGCCAGGGAACCTTCATACCAACCAATAATCAACCCTCATACACAGAACAACAGTATATTATCCGTTCTTTCAGTGATTAATCTTTGGAAAAAAGTCTGGAGAAAAAAGGTGGACGATCACCTGATCGGAGGGAGTTGCAGCCGGCATTCAGGGCAGAAATATCTCTCCTTCCGATCCAGTTCACTCAGGCTTTCAGGCCTGTACATGATGCATTCGGGAACAGAGCAATGTTCAAGCCCCAGGAGATGCCCCAGTTCATGAGCTCCTTCCTTTGCTGTCCTCTCAATGATCAGATGAATATCACCGGGGAGCCCGTAGTATTCATTCTCCAGCCGTGCTGTTGAAACAACAGCACTTCCAATAGAATCACGTGCCAGTCCAAATACAAAATCAGATGAGTCGGCATAGATGTCATCAGGTATTACCAGTAGAAAGTGATCCTGTATTCCATGCAGCCGTTTGAAGAGACCTATCCGGTTGATGATCCGCCCTCCATCATACTGGCGGCGTATCCGATGATATCCTTCAAGAGGAAAATGATCACCAAGGATGAGTTCAACCGGAGACCCAATGACAGCCGAAATGATTCGTTGCACAGGAAGCTGGATGCCATCAACCGATCGATAATCCCAATAGATCACGATCCCCATACTGTAAATAGGAAATGAGCGGCTATAAACATATTGAAGAAGCGATTGGCACATTTATCGGAATGAGATACCGTCGATGCGTTGAAGTGGGATATGGCGGGAATCTGGTTGCCGCCTTAATTATCCAGCGCAGGGGTGGATCTATCCTCTGTGTCGATCGAAAGCCATTTCCACCAGCTGGCACGATACGCACAGCAGTTGATGATATCACAGACCCCGATCTGAGGCTCTACAGGGGATCAGACTGCATATATGCGATCAGACCGGGAATTGAGATGATGCCGGATCTCATCGAACTTGCCGCAAACGTCAGATCAGACCTGCTCATCTACCACCTGGGATGCGAGATCTACCAGGATGGCGGGGAGAGGATTGACTGTGGCGTCATTCTTCACCGCTATTGCGCAAAACAAAAAACCCAATCAGAAAGAGAAAAGTGTTGATTGCGATTCTGCCTTCTTCTTTTCAAGAGCAGGTTCTTCTGTTTGCTTTTCAGGGATTGGATCTTCGCGAGGTGCAGGTTTCACATTTTTTAGTGATGACTTTCTCTTCTCCTCTTCTTTTACGGCTTTTTCAATCTCTTTCATGACCGACTGGGAACGCGCCTTATCATGGATTAACAGTGCCAGTTGATCGGCATCCAGATTGAGTGAGCGGACAAATCGTATTGGATCTCTATCAGCAAGGAGACCGATTGGTGTGAGATACTCATCTGCCACAGTCTTTTCCGGGATCCGGTACGCTTCAGAGCAGCGGTGCAGAAGTGAGAGCCGGATCATCTTCTGCCTGCGCGCCTGCCCCATCCGTTTCCATCGATCCGGTGGAGAGATCCTCACCCGGAGTCCCGATCCGGCAGACGCAGCAGCCGTCCCTATGAGCATGATGCCGGTTGCATACCTCCAGAGAGTGTAATACTGCCTGCTGAATGTCCTGCCGAGATATGAATCCGCACAGGAGAGAAGACGGAGAGAGAGCGCACGCCTCCGGGGATCACGGTGCTGAAGAGCACCTGCTTCAAGCCATTGAATCTGCGCATCCGGCGAATCGTCCACCTCGCGGGAGAGCCGCATCAGAGAATCATCGTCTGAAGAGCCGGAGAGTGTTTTTGCAACAAGATCAAAGATGCTGGAACGGGAATCCTTCTGTTGAACCTGGAGATCCGATGGAAGAATGCGAGCCTTTCCGACTGAAGAGCCAAAGAGCATATTGACAGCAGAGCGGATATCACCCTTTGCCTCCTCGGCGATGATGCGGACAGCTTCCGGATCGCAATCCAGCCCTTCCGTTGCACAGATATCTTTTAAATGTGGGGCAAGCGTACGAGCGGGAACTGCCCGGAACTGGACCTGATCGCAGAGCCGCCTGATCTCGGGTGCCACCCCATAGGCATCATTTGCGATGAGCATAATCGGCTGTTTTGATCGCCTGATGATATCCACAATCGCTTTTGCACCACCCCGATCAGCGTTTCCATCAAGATTATCTGCTTCATCAAGGAGGATCAGGCGCCGTAATGCGCCGGAGAGGCTGGCGGTTGTACTCGAGCTCCCTGCAATCCGCTCGATCACCCCTTTTGTCCGCTGATCGCTTGCGTTCATTTCAATGATCTCCCAGCCGAGATCCTGTGCCAGCGCATATGCAGCCGAGGTCTTTCCAATACCTGGCTTACCATAGAGAAGGATCGGTTTGCTCTGTGTCGTCCAGTCTTTTGCCCATTCAAGGAGCTCATGAACCGCAGACTGATTACCGATAACATCTGCGAGTGTCTTTGGCCGATACTTCTCCACCCAGTCCATATCAGATCTATTTCAGTTTATGAGAAGAAAATAGGTTCCGGGATCAGTAAACCAGAACAAATACATTATCTTTGATGAGGCAAAAATATAGGAGTAATCGGTATTTGGTGTTTATTGTGGTGAAGAACTGCTCCAGTCAATCAGTAGCAGATGCGGTTAGAGAATACGAGGGAGTGACCAGAAAACACGCCATTGGTGAGATCATCCGCTCTCTCAAGCTTGATTCTCCCGATATCGTGGCATCGTTTGGAGAAGATGCAGCCGTCATCCGCAAGGGAGATGATGCCCTCCTCCTCGCCGCAGACGGTATCTGGAACAAGCTGATGGAGGCTGATCCATACTGGTCAGGCTTCTGTGCCGTTCTTGTAAATATTCATGATATTGCCGCGATGGGAGGAGATGCACTTGCACTCGTTGATATCCTTTCCTTCACGGATGAAACACTGATGCAGGAGGTGACACGGGGAATGGCAGATGCTGCAAGCCGTTTTGGCGTTCCGATCGTCGGAGGGCATCTCCATCCAAACACCCCATATAATGTCATTGATGTTGCGGTTCTTGGAACAGCACGACTTGACTCGGTCATCTACAGTGACAGGGCAGAGAATGGAGATGCAGTGATTGCAGCCATCGATCTCAACGGCCGTGTTCACCCTTCATGTGCCATGAACTGGGATTCTGTCACGATGAAAGATGCAAAGACCCTCAGATCCCAGATCGGCGTAATGAAGAAGCTCGGAGAGGCACACCTCGTCACATCTGCGAAGGATATCTCAAATCCCGGTGTCATCGGAACCCTTGGAATGCTCCTTGAAGTAAGCAGAAAAGGAGCGAGTATTGATCTCCAGTCGATACCAATGCCCGACCTTGCAGTGCATGGGATCACCTTTGAGCACTGGGTACGAATGTACCCTGGAATGGGCTTCATACTCACTGCCAACCAGTCTCATGCAGATGAGGTTTTACGGTTGTTCCGTAACGTAGGTATGGCAGCACAGATAATCGGAACCATCAACGATACACAGCAACTCACCATCACCTATCAGGGAGAAAACACCGAAGTCTTTGACTTCTCCCATGACGGGATCATCGGATCCATCGATTGGTGCAAGTCATTATGAGAAGAATCGGAATAGGGGCACTGGAAGATTTTACCAGGGTATATGAGGCAGCCAGAAAGGCAGCTTCAGACGATCTCCTCATCATCATTTATACCCCTCAGGAGGTGAGCGAAGAGGAGAGCGGACAGGTGCGTTTCCATATATCACCGAACCCCATACACGCACTCATCAATGGCCTGCTGAGCGGAGAGATCGATGGAGCGGTGCGGGGAACATTGCCATCCGATGCCACACTCAGGTATCTCAGGGAATCAACCACCACCTCAGGCCTCGAGCGTATTGCGGTTCTGGAAACTCCCGAGGGAAAGAAATTCCTCCTCACCCCCGTTGGCATAGATGAAGGGTGGACTTGTTCTGAGAAAGTGAGCCTGGTGGAGAGGGCTGTTGCACTTGCCGGATGCATCGGAATTGATCAGACGATTGGTATACTTTCAGGAGGCCGGATGAGTGATATCGGCAGGAATCCTGTTGTTGATCGATCATTGGCCGAGGGAGAGCTCCTTGCACAACTGACCGGAGGAGTTCATGCCGGTATCCTGATCGAGGAGGCGGCAAACAGGTATGGGATTGTGATTGCACCTGACGGCATATCCGGCAACCTGATCTTCAGGACACTTGTTCTTCTGGGTTCCGGGAGATCACATGGCGCACCTGTCGTAAATATCGATGTTACGTTCGTCGATACTTCGCGCGCATCTGATAATTACGAGAATGCCCTCAGGCTGGCAGCAAAGCTCTGTGATTTGAAAAAACAATAAAATAAGCTCAAATGGCACAAATAAAGCCATTTAAAACCCCTTTTCAAAAGAAAACCCTGAATTAACAATAACCCTCCAACATCGAGATACCGATAAATGGAAGGAAGAAAGGGGCTGAATATACGAAAGCCTTAAATATTTAACAATATACTCTTTCAATGGTGGTAATTACATGGCAGACCTACCAATTGCAGCTGTAGTAAGAATCGCAAAGAAGAATGGTGCAGAGCGTGTCGGAAGTGATGCAGCTGAAGCACTTGTTGCTAAAGCAGAAGCATACATCGCCGAACTCACCAAGAAGGCAAATCAGTACGCCCTTCACGCTGGTAGAAAGACGATCAAAGAGGAAGACATCGAGCTCGCCGCAAAGAGCGAGGCTTGATATTTCCTCTCTTTTCTAAAAAAAAATTCAGAACGTTCCTTTTGTACTTCGAATCTCTGATTCGTTTCCACTCAGTCTGAGTGCCATATTGAGGGTAATTCCAAACGCCTTGAAGACCGATTCACAGATATGGTGATCTGATCGGCCGGAAAAGACGATATGTGCAGTAATCCCCGCCTGATGAACGAAAGAATAGAAGAAATGTTCAAAGAGATCATTTGAGATTCCCCCGGTCTCACTTCCAACAAATGATCCTTCAAAGACGAGATACCCTCTTCCTCCGCAGTCAAGTGCAACCTCTGCCCGTGCCTCATCCATTGGTACAACAGCATTGGCAAACCGGGTGATCCCACGACCATCTCCAATCGCCTCTTTAATAGCCATACCAAGAACGATACCGATATCCTCGACAGTATGGTGGGGATCCACCTGGAGATCGCCTGATGCCGTTACAGAGAGGCCAAAACCCCCGTGCCTCCCAAATGACTCAAGCATATGATCCAGGAAAGGAAGGCTCGTCTGGATCTCCAGGGGACCTCCATCCGGATCAAAGCTGATTGTTATACTCGTCTCTTTCGTCTCACGACTAATATCTGCCCGTCTCATTTCAATTCCTCAAGAACTGCAGGGAACGAGAGCATCCCATTATAGAGAGCCGATCCGAGAACAGCCCCTGCCACACCCAGTTCCCGGAGAATTCTCAGATCCGTTGCTCGTGAGACGCCACCAGAGACGACCACAGGGCATTTCACCGCAGCCATAACTCTTTGTATAGGATCAACGGCGATTCCCTCACAGAGGCCCTCTACATCGACATTGGTGAAGAGGAGAGAACCAGCACCTTCATCTTCAAACCTTTTTGCCCAGACAGAGACCTCACCGGCAGTCTTCTCCCAACCATGAATCGCTATCTCACCACCACGGGCATCAACACCCGCCATGATCCGTTCACTTCCATGTTCTATTGAAAGCCGACTGATGATTGATGGATCTTCTGCTGCTGCCGTTCCGATGATGACGCGATCCACACCCAGTTCAAGCCATCCGGCTGCATCGGATTCGGATCTGATACCGCCGCCGAGCTGGAGAAAAACATCAGTTTTTGCTATCAGCTCGCGGATAACATCCACATTCGCCCCAGCACTTCCAAAAGCACCATCGAGGTTGATGATGTGGAGTGCTGTTGCCCCTTCATCAATCCACCGAAGGGCAGAAGAGAGTGGATGACCATAGGAAGATGCGGTCTCTCTTTTACCCTGAACAAGCTGGACGCATCTTCCACCAAGGATATCAACTGCGGGAAATATGTCCATAACCATCACGGGATCATCCGCTGGACATCCATCACAAGGATATCCCTGGCACCGGCACGCTTGACCATATTGATCAGCTGGTATACCCGCTCTTCGGCAACAACCACATGGACTGCGACAAGGTTCTGGTCAGATGCAACCTCCATCACGGTGGGGCCGGAGAGGCCGGGAAGAATTGATCTGATCTCTTCCAGCCGATCGCGACTGACATTCATCATCAGATAGCATTGCCCTTTTGCCCGCAGCACACTTTCAAGTGCAAGAGTAATCTCATCAATCTTCTCACGAAACTCCAAAAAAGAACTCTGGTTCGCAATGAGCCATGTGGAGCTCTGGAAGACGTCAGTCATAATCCTGAGGTGGTTGGTTCTGAGAGTCGTCCC
>NZ_JARVGN010000480.1 GCF_029762515.1 Methanocalculus sp.
TACATGCTGATGTCTATTCCATGCCTGTCATAACAATTCAGATGTCAGAAGGAAAAACTGCAGATCAGAAGCGGAAAGTTGCCGGTGAGATCACCCGGACCATTGCCGAAACATTCGGAGTCGACCCGGCAGCAGTTATTGTCATCTTCAACGAGTTGCCACGCGAAAATATCGCAAAAAGCGGAAAACTCCTCTCGGATTGAGAGGATTGTATCTTTTTTTCAGAGATTACTCATTTGAGAGCGGGAAATGCTCCTGGTAGACCTTACGTCTCTCTTCGAGATCCGTATGCAGGTACACTTCAGTCGTCTGGATCGACGAGTGGCCCAGGTTCTCCTGCACCACCCTGAGGTTTCGTGAACGCCGGTAGAGTTCACTTGCATAACTGTGGCGGATCTTGTGGGGAGTGATTCCGGCAGGGGCATATTTCTGGAATATATGCTGAACTGAACGGGAAGAGAGTGGAGCGCCAGAACGGCCCTGAAAGAGCGGGCCATCCTTCCTTCCGCCGGTAAACCCCCTGATCGCGGTCAACGTATCGGGATCGATGAAGACCGTCCGGATCTTGCCCCCTTTTCCACGGATACGAATCGTCTCCTCATCAAAATCGATATGCTCAATCATAATTCCACAGAGTTCAGACACCCGTACCCCGGTTGCATAGATTGTCCTGATAAGGAGGCGATCCCTTGAATCCCCGATCTTCTCCAGAAGAGTGATGACATCCGCATGTTTCAGGTATAAGAGTTCCCGATCCTTGATTTTTGGACGATCCACGCCGAGAACAGGATTCGTATCAACAACCTGCTGGCCAACAAGAAATTTATAGAATGAACTGAGCGTTGAGAGATAACGGTTCATGGTTGTTGCGGAGAGGCTCCGTTCAACCGATGCCTGCGCCATAAAATTGGTGACTTCATAGCCATCAGTCTCAACATCCGGATCATCCGAGGCCTGCACTCCGGCAGAATAGGAGGAGAAATCGTGCAACACCCGGCGGTAGGTATCTATTGTTTTTACAGAATAATTCCGCATCGTCAGGTGATTCATATACCGGGGAATCCAGACAGAGAACGTCCGCTGACGGGGAGCCATGATATATCATGGTTTTCCGGAGTTATTACCTTTGCGCAGAATAGTTTGGCCACATTCGATCAGATACGTGATTCGACTACACGGCTTTATCGATCTAAATTATGATCGATATCTGATCTCAGATCATGGTTTTGTCTGTATAAAAGTTGCAGAATATGGGCCCTTATTCATATAGCATCATATGATTTATAGAAGCAGTTGTTCGAATACTTTGGAACAAAATACTGGATTTTTAAATATAAATTAAGACGAATAAAATTACAGATCAACCCGCCACCATAATACCATAAGAACACCCACACCCACCATAAAAAAACCAGGGCTTTGACAGACAGGAAACTGTTTCCAGCAAGACCATTCCACCCATAACCCAATTCACATTTTTCAGACACCCATTTGATGAAACACCACATCCTTTTCCGCCACTTCAGTTTCGCAAAAACACAGATATAGGAAATCAGGTTGGAGAAAACAGGATCAATTAGATCCGACATCATTCATCAAG
>NZ_JARVGN010000481.1 GCF_029762515.1 Methanocalculus sp.
CGAGATCGTTGATTGCGGTTTTGACGATGATAACAACAGATTCGCGTCCGAAACGCTCTGAACTGAGCACCATATCATAACAGGAGAGATCCCCGATATCGATCCCATAGTAGGTATGGTACCGCTGTGCTTCAGATCGTTCACGCTCGATTGTCACCGCTGTTGCAGTATCTCCATCCTGGATATCACGTGCGGCGATCCTCTTCGAACGGCACTCCGGGCTGGCCGTCAGCCAGATCCTGAGATCGGCATTCTCCACCATTCTGCCTGCAAGACGCCCTTCAATGATGATATCATCTGATCTCATCCCGATCTCTTTCTGCCGTTCATCGATAAGCCGGTCAATTGTTGGATCGCTCTCTGCAAGACGCCCAAATTCCGCGAGATCCATATTCCGCTCTTCTGCACAGGCACGAAATACTTCGCCCGCAGAGATGAAGGTGAAACCAAGATCCCTTGCAAGTGCTTTTCCAAGAGAGGTTGTTCCACTACCAGGAAGGCCGCTGATGGTGATTCTCATCAGATGCCCCCGATATTGAGGGCTTTCCTGATCACCTGGCTGACCGTGAGCGAACAGATCATGTACCAGAGAATCCATGCAGGGAGAATCCAGACAGCCATCTCATTTAAGCTGGTGATCCCCATGAACGGGAAGACGATAGCAGTATCCATCGAAAGTGCAGCACTCAGATCCATCCCGTGAAGCCGGTAGAGGAGCCAGAAGAAGATGGGAACCGTGATGAGAATGATATATGCCATCGGCTTGAACTGCTGCTGGGACATCTCAAGCTGATCCTTCATCATGGCATCGCGTTTTGCCTCGAGCTTCTTGATCGCTTTTTCATCACCTGCAAGCTGGGCTTCACGGAACTTCATCTGGAACTCCTTCATCTTTGCCTGTACTTCCTGCATCTTCTCATAGTCGATGGTGTACTTCTGAATAAGTGAAGAGTACAGTCCGGTTGCCGAGGAGAGGAAGAGGAGAACCGCAAAGAACGGCATTCCAAAGGTATCGGTGAGAGGTCCGAGTATCGTATCGATCGCCTCTGCTATACCATCCCGTATCCACTCCACTGCATATGCCATCATCAGGCCAAAGGCCAGTATGAAGGCAATATAGGTTCCGTACTTCTTCATCAGGTTCAGCATCGTTCACTTCCACTATTTCAGCACTGCAACAAGGGCCTTGACACCCTGTTCAAGAAGATGATCAGCATTTGTGATGATCGCAACCGTGCATCCGGTGAGCATTGCATATGCAGTGGCAAATGACCGGTTTATCTGCTGATGCTCGCGGATTGAACCAGCACCTTCCATATCCCTGACACGTGATGCATCAGAGAGCCGGCGGAGAAGGATCTGATCATCATCTGTCTCAACAAGCACGATCGTATCGGGCATGAGCGCGGTGAGCACCCATTCGGGAAGGCCGGCAAGGTATCCTGCCGGGGTTTTCACGGATGCATGGGTATCAATGATAACATTCCCATCAATTGCTGCCATCTTCTCAGCTGCAAGTTTCTGAAGGCGTTTCTGAACAGTCCGATCGAGTTTGCGCATCTGGTCGCGATCTTCTGCGAGCCCCTCGGACTGCGCGA
>NZ_JARVGN010000482.1 GCF_029762515.1 Methanocalculus sp.
GGTGTTGTGATCACCTTCGAGCGTGGCACGATCATGCCACCAGACCCCTTCCCAATATTCGTGCTGTATCGAGTCCCACGTGTCAGCTGTCATGCTCCTGTCCTGTACCCGCTTCATCGCCTTCCACATCTCCGATTTGGCATCTGATCTGAGGTTGTATACCAGAGTTTCCGGTGACGTTCCGACGGTGATATTAACATATGTTCCGGTCTGGCCAGGTGCCAGGGTTCCCCACATAGGAGAGTCCGGGTTTCCTGTACAGATTGAGACGATATCATCACCGGGTACGGCAATGAAGGAGTACAGGGTGGGGGCATCAGGGTGGAACCGGTTGACGGTGTTGGTACTGAAGGGATCATCTCTATGCCATCTCTGGCCGTCCCACCAGTCACATGAAGAGAGGATCTCCTTGAAAAAGGTATAATCCATTGGTTTGGTATAGTCGCTGATGATCTTCTCGACGGTACTATAACGGTAATAACTTGAGGGATTGTACTCCAGTGGGTCCCACACCGGCTGGGAAGGTCGCATGGCCGGTTCAAAGTAATGGTTTGTGGCGATGATAGAGTCAAACCGGCTGGTCTTCGTCGGTTCACGGATAGCAGATCTGACCCTGCTTGCTTCGATCACCTCCATTGCTCCTGACGAATCAGCCAGGAGCCGGTTTAAGGAGAAGCCACGGGTGATGGAGAGGAGAATATTCTCAGCTTCGGGGACAGATCCTGCCGTCATCCCAACATAGGCGAGTTCAAGAAAACCAATGATACCAGGTCCGCTATCCCCGGGTCCCCGTGAGGGGGCGGAGGTGACGATATAGACCAGCCCCTCTTCATTGACAACAGCATTACTCCCGATTCGTCCTGCACCAGACGGAAGAATGCACGAATACCCGTCATCAGGGTAGAGTGCCAGGATCACGCCATAGGAGTTTGAGGGAACCTGATAGTAATCTAAATTGACACCGGCGATCAGACCCGTATTCTCTTCATAGACCGCAAAGGCGGTGCAGTGTTCCTGGACCGCAGGCCCTTCGCGGTTTCCATAATAGTGCATTATAATCGGATCAAGTGGCGAGAATGGGATTCCCTGGTCATTCATAGCATCAGAGATCCCCTCAAAGAACCGGATGAAATCAAAGTCGGTCAGTTCCGTTCTGATATACTCCTGTGATACCAGAGATGCGTTTACGATATTTTCATACGAGTCTCTGGTGAGTGCAGATGCAAGAGAGGAGTCCCGTACAATTGCGATATAGTCTGGCACCTGAAGACCGTACTGGTACCCCATCTCATATGGGCTTCCAGAAAGGATAACCACCGGCATCACTCCGGGTGGGGGAAGGTATGCCGGAGATACCGGTGCTGTGGACGTTGGCGTGTATGCTGCTGTGGGGGCAACAGAGATGAGGAGAACCAGTATAATGAAAATGAAGGAGAGGGGTAGGGAGTGGCGCATGAGTAATTCTGAGAATGTTTTTGTTGAATAACCTTTGCTTCAGCCAGCCACCACCTCCCAAGGTTTCATTCCGATAGATGGGAGAGATTACAGCACGGTCGACAACAAAGAGTATAAAATTATAGTATCGCCATGGCGAG
>NZ_JARVGN010000483.1 GCF_029762515.1 Methanocalculus sp.
TCACCGGATGGGGTTCTCGGATGTCAGGTTCCGGCCTGCGTACTTCCCCTACACCGAACCCTCTGTCGAGCCTGAGGTCTGGGTGGATGGCCTTGGATGGGTGGAGCTTGGAGGTGCAGGTATCTTCCGTGAAGAGGTTACCTCGCCGTTTGGGATCACACATCCGGTTCTTGCATGGGGCCTTGGCATCTCGCGGGTTGCGATGCTCCGGCTGGGCTTGAAAGATCTCCGGCAGCTCTATAAGAGTGATATCGACTGGATCCGAAATACTCCCTCATACCGGAGGATCTAGGAATGGCGATTATTACATTGAACTATGAGTATCTCGAGCGCCTCACGAAAGCCGATAAGGATACGATCCTAAAAGCCCTGCCGATGATCGGATCAGATATCGAACGGATTGAAGAGGATCATGCCGATGTCGAGTTCTTCCCTGACAGAACCGATCTCTACTCGGTCGAAGGGGTGGCACGGGCAATGCGGGGCTTCCTCGGGATCGAGACGGGTTTGCCAGAATACCCGGTTTTGGAATCGACGATCATATTCTCTGTCGATCCGGGTCTTGCCGGGATCCGCCCGGTGCTTGGATCGGCGGTTATCAGGAACCTCCGTTTTGACGATGCCTCGATCGAATCGGTGATGGCGCTCCAGGAAGCGCTGCACTGGGCGATTGGGCGTGGGCGATCCAAGGTTGCAATCGGGGTTCATGATCTCTCAACGGTACAATCTCCATTCAGGTACATCGCATCTTCACGGGATCGGCAGTTTGTGCCCCTTGATTATACCGAATCGATGACGATGGATCAGATCTTAGCAGAACATCCAAAAGGGAGGGCATATGCCGGAATTGTGGAGCATTTTGACAGATTCCCATTGATTGTTGATGCGAACGATCAGGTTCTCTCATTTCCTCCGATCATCAATGGGGAACTGACACGGGTCACGTCAGATACCACCGATATCCTCCTTGATGTCACCGGCACCGATGAGCGGGCGGTACAGAATACGGTTGCGATCATCTGCTCTGCCTTTGCAGAAGCCGGTGGAACGATTGAATCGGTCACAATTGACGGGCAGAAGACCCCCTCACTGGCACCGGTTGAGCGGATTATTGACTGTGATGAATGTGCACGGCTCATGGGTGTTCCGCTCACACCGGAATCGATCGTCCCGCTTCTTGAGAAGATGCGTTTTGGAGCTGTTCCTCTTGAAGGATCAAAGGTGCAGGTAACCATCCCCTGCTACCGGGCGGATATCATGCATGACTGGGATATCTTTGAGGATGTTGCCATTGCATATGGGTTCGACCGGTTCCCTGCCACCCTTCCCCCCACCTTCACTATCGGAACAGAGGATCCCGCAAGCCGCCTTGCCCGTATCGTCTCAGGGATTGCAATTGGCCTTGGCTACACGGAAGTGATGCCGTTTACCCTGACAAACGAACGGGTCAGCTATGATCAGATGCAACGGCCACGATCTGATGCCGCCCTGAAGGTGCTTCATCCGATCTCAATCGAGAACACCATTATCAGGACCGATCTCCTGCCGATGCTCCTTGAGATCCTTCAGCTGAATAAACACCGTGAACTTCCG
>NZ_JARVGN010000484.1 GCF_029762515.1 Methanocalculus sp.
GTCTTATGTTCCCGGATCAGGTCAAGAACGGTCGGGATCACGCGGCCATTCATCAGCATCCTGGTACTGTCATGTTTTGGATCGCAGCCGATCTGAAGCACATCCAGCCCTTTGTCGGCCCATGCCGCCGAAAGGTTTGCCGAGGTTGTTGATTTTCCAATACCACCCTTTCCATAGAGGGCAATCTGTCTCATCACTCTGATATTGGAGTTTGTGAACTAAAGAAGTTGTGATAACTTCACCCTGATTGAAAAAAGATCAGGCCCGATCAAAGCCCTTCGCAACGCCAACGATTAAGACAACAACCGGGATCACTTCCAGCCTTCCAAGCCACATCAGAAGAATAAATAAGATCTTTCCTCCATCTGATATATCTGAGGATATATGCCCTGTGGAGATGCCATTGTTACAGATTGCAGTGATCACATCAAAGATCACATGGCTTGAATCATATCCGGGCCCTTCAAACTGGAGGATCAGGATGGTGCTTGCGAAGATGATGACGAGGTAGAGGACGATGACGAGCATATTCTTTGAGACCTCGTACTCGGCGATCATCTTCGGAATACTTCGCCCCTCATGCCGGAACGGGATGACTGCACGGCCCGAGATGAAGATCCGCCTGAACCACCAGACAAGCCCTTCATAACAGATGATGGCCCGCCCAAGTTTGATACCTCCGGCAGTGCTCCCTGTTGATCCGCCGATCACCATCAGGGATGCAAGGAAGAGGATCGTCGCATGCGGCCAGAGCGAGGGATCGGTATTCTGGAAACCTGTGCTTGTCGCTGCTGATACCGTCATGAAGAGGGCCTGCCGGAGGGAATCGGAGATCGGGAAGGAGGCGATCCTGGTGAGATCATAGGTTACAACCAGTATCCCGGCAGCGATGATTGAGAAGAGCAGGAATGGCTGGAGATCCCGATAGAAGGCTAAGATCCGTTTTGCATAGATCATGAAATAGAGCTTGAAGGGAAGTGCTCCCGCAATCATGATCGGGATGAGGGCAAGCTCCATGAATGGATTATTATAATGGGCGATCCCGCCATCGTACATGGTAAAGCCACCGGTTGCGATTGCGACAAGGGAGAGATTCAGTGCATCCCATAAGGAGACCCCTGAAAGCATCACAAGGCCAACCCCTGCGAGTGTCAGGATGACGTATATCTTCCACATCTGGACTGCGGTGTCGACGACACTCGGCATGAGCGCCTCAGATCGCGCTTCCGAGCGGTAGAGCTCCTTCTGGACAAGCCCTGAACGATGCACCATCGTCACGGTGAAGGCAACGATACCCATCCCGCCAAGCCACTGCATGAAGGATCGCCAGAAGAGGATCGTTTTTGGGAAGTCATCAAGGCCGGATGCCATCGTCAGGCCGGTGGTTGTCCATCCTGACATCGCTTCAAAGACACAGTCAATATAGGGCATTCCACATACGATATAGAATGGGATTGCCCCAATCAGGGAGGAGATGAGCCAGATCATCGCAACTGCGCTGAGTGCCACCGAGAGCCGGGCCTGTTTATTTGAATGGGGGATGGTTCGTAAAAAGCTGCCCAGGATAAAGAATATAAGCGGAACAAGTGCC
>NZ_JARVGN010000485.1 GCF_029762515.1 Methanocalculus sp.
ATTGGGGACAGGAGAGATGTTGAGTTTTTTTTCGACGATGGTGGAATTATAAATCCTCACATACGTCTTTCTGTGTTCAAGGATCCTCCTGATCTCGTCCGCAAATAACCCATTCCGATGGATATCTGAATATCGGAAGAACCGGACATCAAGATCGAGGATATCTGCTGAAACTCGTGCGAAGAAGAACGCATTGATGTCCGCAAAGTTGCGCGCCCGCTCATAGCTCTGCCAGAGCATCTCGAAGATTGTATCAAGTCGCCTCTGCGTCTCCTTTATGTCCAAACGAGCCCGCTTTGCACTGCTGGTGTAATGCGAAGCGATCTTCTCAATCTCGACCTGCCAGTCGTCGACATCCGGCTTTGGGATCTCAACAAAACATCGCCAACGATCCTTTTCACTGATGCCAAATCCAATCTTATCATTTCCGCCTTTCTTGAATGCTGGAATATGGTTTGAGGTAAGCAGGGATGCCGTGCTCAGGTTCTGGTCGGCAAATCCGAAGATTGCGATCGGAGCGTAACCTTGCGCTCTCAGTTGCTTTTTAAGTCTGTCGAGGAGGAACGCCTTTTTCCAGACGCCGGGATAGGGGAGGAAGTTCGGTTGGTGACCTGACTCAAGTACAACCGTCTCTTCGTTGATTTTCTCTGATTCTTTTTGCCAGATTCCCGCCTCTCTAAGGAATTTGTCGGATATTTGGAGCAGGTTCGATAGATTCTCCTGCTGCCGTTTCTTAAGAGGCGGATTTCCTGTAATCTTTGCAATGAACTCATCATTCTTCATGGTCATCCTTTGCAGGCGTCAGAAATCGTTGCAGCTTTTGCTGTTGGTCGATAAGAGCTGATTGCAGTCGTTCTTTCTGTGTATTGAGGAGATTCGGGTGTGCTGTCATCTTTTTCTCGAATTTCTGTTTAACGGCCCACTCGGGATATGCAGTCTCCAGTTTCCAAACGGTTGCAGCAAGGGCGGTGAGCACGATAAGTGATATTGCGATATTTATCGGAGTGGTGTCAATACCAAGCACGAGATCTATGAAAAGGGAAGTGAGTATCACTGCACTCAGGCTGAGGGTAAGAGATAAGGACATTCGTCCCATAAAAGTGAGTTCCTCTTTTCTCGGGTACAGCGCCCAGCATAGAGCATAGCCGGGAAGAAAAAGAATAAAAACGAATCCCGCAACTGCTTGAAACACTCCAAGAGAGATGACGACGATATCCATTATTTTAACACTGAATATCTTTATTTTTTGGTATTAATAGAGTTTTCCTTGAATTATGGCCTGAATGTGGGATTACACCTATGCTGTACGTCGTTGCACATATGCCGTAGATTACATGAGATTGCAGTTCGCTTACGAAATGAACCCAAATGGTCGTAGAATCTTATGTCTTGAGCAATGAAGTGGATCGCCTGTTGATTCTAAGCAAATATCTTTGTTTCTTCCAGCAAATATATCCGAAGAAATATAATTGTTATTTTCTCACGCTGCAAAAGTTTCTTCAACCGGATTCTCACTATCGTTTGAGGATCACTTCCAGAGAGGACCATATCTTTAGATGATGTTGGATGTGAGGGATGCTATT
>NZ_JARVGN010000486.1 GCF_029762515.1 Methanocalculus sp.
ATGAGCATCTCTCACTTGAGAGGGGAACAGTGAACTGGGGCCGAGTGTCACGTGCGCTCCTTGACTCATATTCTGGTATTGTCGTTATTGAAGGGCGTGATCTCACTGAGGCGGAAGAAAGCCTTGCTGTTGTTCGGGGGTGGCAATAATCGCCGGAGAAACACTTCATGTCCATTTTCTTGGAACCGCTGGTGCACTTCCGACACCCCAGAGGAATCCATCATGCCTCATGATCAGGAGGGGATCTGACACTCTCCTCTTTGATTGCGGTGAGGGAGCACAACAACAGATGATGCGTGTCCGGACCGGTTTCACTGTCGATGCGATCTTCATCTCCCACTGGCATGCCGACCATTACCTTGGAATATTTGGTCTTCTTGAAACAATGGGATTCAATGGGAGGCAGGATCCAATCCGGCTCTATGGGCCCCGCCGCATCCATGAGATCGTCTCAATAATCAGGCAGTTAAACCAGGGCCTTTCATTTCCAATTGAAGCATACGAACTTTCAGATGGCGAAGAGATTCTCTTTGACGGATACCGGGTGATTCCTTTTACCACCCGTCATGGTTGTGAAAGCTTTGGTTTTATTCTGGTGGAGGATGAACGTCCGGGCCGCTTTGACCGTGAAGAGGCGATATCGCTTGGAGTCCCGCCAGGTCCGCTCTTTGGTCGTCTTCAGCGTGGAGAAACAGTTACTATCAACACCTCCGGGGATCAGACAACCATCACCCCGGATCAGGTTATGGGATCCCCGCGACCCGGAAGGAAGGTCATCTATACCGGCGATACCCGCCCGCTGAGGGAATGGCCGGAAACAGCTGCCGAATCTGATCTCCTGATCCATGATGCAACATTTGACGACCTGGAAAAAGACCGGGCAGATGAAGTTTTCCACTCAACAGCTGGCCAGGCAGCCATTGCGGCACAGGATACCGGCGCCAGGCGACTTGCCCTTGTGCATATCAGTTCACGATACACATCAACAGCAAACCATATACAGGATGCAAAACGACATTATCAGGGCGAAATTCTATTTCCAAATGACTGTACTATGATTGAGATACCATTTCGGGACTGATTACTATGGAGGGAATTACTGATGAACCAGCTGATAGAGGGCCTCAGCCACCGTTATCGCGATCTGCTGACGGGGCTTCTTGCCCTCATCATCACCACGCTCGTGGCATCAGTTGCAGGCATATACCTTGGGTCAGTGAACGAGCTGCTCATACTGATCCCGGGTCTCATGATTCTTGTTCCCTCCTCTATCAATATGCGGGGTGCAATTGCAGGAATTCTCACCTCGCGTCTAGCATCATCGATGCACCTCGGTGCATTTGATATAAATTACCGCCGGGGATCGGTTCTTGGCGACAATCTCCGGGCAACGTTTATTCTCACCGTCCTGATAGCAGCAATTGTCGGTATCATCGGCTTCATTATCGGAAAAGCAGCCGGTCTCGATATTATCACCGTCCATGAGATGATTCTGGTATCAGTTCTTTCAGGAACGGTTGCCGGGGTGATTGTAACACTGATTACCCTTCTTGTAGCGCTTGGATCTTACCGGTATGGTC
>NZ_JARVGN010000487.1 GCF_029762515.1 Methanocalculus sp.
TACGATACCTCGAGTATTTCGCCGGCCTTCGGCCGCCCCCGTTTCCCTCCGGCCGCCTTCTGACAGGTATCACCTCACAGCCTTCCAGCATATATCGGTGATGATCCTTGGCCCAGCGTTCTGCCGCCGCCCGTGCATCGCGTTCGCAAGTGGACACCCGTGCGCTGAGGTTCCGCCATGAGATCTGTGCCTCCTCATAATCCGTCTTCAATTTATCATCGAAGGTCTTCTCCATGCGTTCCTGCATGGGAGAGGAATGGTAGAGAACCCATTTCTGATCGATATTAGCATAGGTCGACGGATACTCGGCATCTGCGTATCGGAGATCGGAACAGGGTTTGAAGTCCGACTGAAGCCTGGCTCACCGCTTTCGCCTGTGCGATGGTCACCGGCACCCTGGTCATCCAGAAGGTGCGGGTGCCGAGTGTGCTGAGATTTTCTTCGGTATAGAATGCCGAATTGGCAATATGGTAGACTTTATCGGATAATTTCAGGTTCCCGGTGAGTGCCTGGATGATCGTTCGGATTGTTTCTTTGTCCGACTCGTTTCCCGAGATGGTCTGGAGGAAGAGCGGGACATCGTGCTGGTTGGCGGCAATGCCGAGAACGAACCGCTTGGGGTCCCATCTTCCGTCCTTGGGATAGCCGTAGGTGATCTTGAACTTAACTGGTGTTGAAGTCGGCTTCATAGTTCCCCGTGACGCTGAAGTGGATGGTATCGACGTGAATGCAGTGCGATCCGAACTCGGTAGTGATGAGGCATTCCGCCACGATCTCGTTGAACAACTCGGTCGGCCCGTATGCCGCGACGGCATCGAGTGTTCTACCGAGGAGATCGTCATTAAGCTGTTCTCTGGTTATCCCGCCCCCAAGGAGGCGCTCTACGGCGATATCCTCGAAGGACCCAGGGAAGAGATACAAATGGCGCTCGACGAAGCCGAGGCCGTTGAGCACCATAGCCTTGACGACTTGGGAATGCTAGAGATTGTGGTGGCGTTTCTTGGGAATGGCGCGATCTATAACCTTGGCGATATTGAGCGAATCATAGGCACCGGCCACGATCCCGAGGTGGTCGACGGTCAGGATGGATTCATCGTCAAATCCATCTATTAAGGGCATATTTCTGGTTTTAGATTGATAGTACAAGGATCTTTTGGTCGAAATTGGGGAGAGGGATTATTTTACTGCGAATTGTGGGATCATTCTTGGAGCGGCAGGAAATGAAAGATTACATTCATACTACAACAAGAAATTTTACCCCGAATTGAAGATTCGCTTTAACGCCAAAAAAATGTCATTTTTACCAAATATCGTGGAACGCGGATATATTAATACCAGTAATTTTAGCAATTGTTCCACCAAATAACCATGTTGCGAAAAGGTAAGTATATGATGCACTCGAATCATCAGGATTTGTTGTCATACCGCGGACTGTCTGGTAGAATTCTCCTAACGAATCTGACGAGTACATGATGCTGCTATGAAAGAGATGCGTGTATTCATCAGTTCCAAAGATCCTTCCATATGAAAGGGCAGGTACAACGAACGAAATGATGAAGATAGCTAACAAAAAAAGG
>NZ_JARVGN010000488.1 GCF_029762515.1 Methanocalculus sp.
CATCTGCATCCGTCTCGAACGGGATGGGGAACCCTTCAATAGTGACGAAAGCATTCTTAATGGGTTGGCCATCTTCTCCCCTGACTATCAGCGAAACCTTCTGTTCGATAATATATTCCGGTACGTCGATAATCAAATCCTTCCTCTCGATATTCGGCTTGATCATTATTGTTCTAGTTTCTTGCGGAGCGAGGTTAACAGATGCGTATATGATGATGTAGTCGCCTGAAGTCTGTGTGCGTGCGACAGATCCCCCTGAAACTTGATACTCTCCTTCGTCGAGCTTTGGCATGACGACTCTGAACGTCACACCGGATAGTGGTTCTGGATTGCTGTTCGTAACGCTGATTGATGCACTATCCAGCTCCTGAGATGCGGTGAATGAAACCTGTTGCAGCTTTCGGTAATGATCCGCGATGGCTTTTGGCGTCGTTGTTGTCAGTCCACTTCTCTGCGCATAGTCAAAGAGATCAATAAACATCCCGGCATATTCGGGGTTTTCAATGTCTGCATTTCTGAAGATGAAAAGGGCCATGTCATTGTTTTCGGCGACGCTATCGATGACTGCTCTCCAATTCATAAATACATCCTCTGGATCATCCCGGGAAAGCGATGTGCTCGGCGGATATGATGCAGGGAGCAGGACCAGATCTGTCGTTTTTCCCTGATATATCGCCATCTGAGGCTGTCTCAGCCCTTCATCATAGAGAATGCCACGGTACGGGGGATTTACCGTGTTGGCAATAAAATATGATTCTTGGGCATCGAGCAATTCCTGGATTACCGAGAAATCATATCTCGAGAGAACAGTATGTTCCTTCACTATCACTATTGGGATTATACCACTAGAATAGGGGTGGAGTTCGATGCTTTGCTGGCGTTCCACCCGCTTTCGTGCTGTAGTTTCATCACCTATTGCAATATACTGCACACTCCTGAACGAAGCACCGGGGTCTAATGCCCTTGTCTGCCTGAGGAGGACAGAAGTGTACCTGTCATATACTGTCGAACCAGAGTAATGCAGATCCAGTGGAAAAGGAGTGGTCGGGCGGTATTCGATATAAATCCCAGAATCGCCATTATTGAGAAAAATTCCATTGAACTTGTCGTTAAGCCAAGAGCCATCCTCAGACGGAAAAATATTTTTTTCAATTCGATTCCCTTCATTAAAAAGAACAAACCCGTCTATTGGGCTGAAGAAACGGACATCGGAATATAACCTCATACTCCTCATACCATGCAACTGATCATTGGAAACGACATATTCCCGCTGTATAGTATCAGCATAAAATGTGTATGCGATTGTGACCGTTCCAATAAAATCAGCACTGGTATTAGCAAGATTACCTTTGTATATGATCCTATTGTCTTTTACTTCCGTTGCAAAGTTCATATTGGCCAAAATATGAGATGAGTGCTCCCCGCCCAACGTTGTTGTTAGTGTATCTATTGTATGTCCATCTCCGAGGTAATTAGTCTGTTTTGTTCCGATATATTTAACTTGAGGAGCATTTGCACTCAATGATATCTTGTAGCTGCTGGATTCGATAATATAATCAGATCCACTCT
>NZ_JARVGN010000489.1 GCF_029762515.1 Methanocalculus sp.
CTGGCTCTGCACCACCTGCTACTCATGCACTGACCGGTGCCCCCGTGACATCGCCCCGACCGATGTTATCATGGCGATGAGAAATCTCGCATTTAAGCGCGAGATTGTCCCACGAAACTTCCTAAACACTGTTCAGTTCATCTATAAGACCGGGCACGGGGTTCCAAACAACGATGTGAACCGTGCAGCCCGTGTCAGGCTCGGACTCGAAGCAGAACCCGAGACGACAGCAAAATATCCGGACTTCATTCCAGGAATTCAGAAGATCCTCGACCACTATGGCCTGAAGGACAAAGCTGATGAAATTCTGGCGGAGGGTCAGTAATGTCAGGAAAAACACACCAATACGCATTCTTCCTTGGATGCATCGCACCAAACCGGTACCCTGGCATTGAGGCAGCGGCCATCAAGACCAGTAAGAACGTCGGTATCGAACTTCTCCCTCTCAAAGGCGCATCATGCTGTCCTGCACCAGGTGCATTCGGGTCCATCGACCTCAAGGTCTGGTACGCGATGGCGGCACGCAACCTCGTCCTTGCAGAGCAGATGAATATGGATATCGCCCTCATCTGCAACGGCTGTTACAAGTCAATCTGGGAGGTTAACCACAAGCTCAAACACCATGACGAGCTCAGGGACGACGTCAACGAAGTCCTCAAAGAGATCGATATGGAGTTTAAAGGAACCATCGATGTCCGCCACCTTGCTGAGATCTACTATGATGAGAAGATCTGTGGTGTGGCAAAACTCGCCGACAGCGTGACAACACCCCTCAAGGGTGTCAAGATCGCCGTCCACTACGGATGCCACCTGCTGAAACCACGGAAAGACCGTGAGTTTGAGGTCGAGGCGGTCGGAGATACCGAAAACCCGATGTGGATGGAGGAGCTCGTTGGCGCACTTGGTGCAGAGCCGGTCCAGTACCGCAACAAGATGCAGTGCTGTGGCGCAGGCGGCGGTGTCCGGGGCTATGATATTGCACATGCCCTCGACATCACCAACGAGAAGCTGATCAATATGAATGAGGTCGGTGCGGACGCAATCACCGAAGTCTGCCCATTCTGTCAGCTCCAGTTTGACCGGGGCCAGATCGAGATCGGGGAGAAGTTCGGTGTCGAGTGGACGATTCCTGTTCTCCACTTCAATGAACTGCTTGGCCTTGCACAGGGCATGAGCCCGCAGGATCTCGCACTTGATCTCCATGGAATCTCCTGCGAACCATTCCTGAACAAACTCCAGTGAGGTGCACTATGGTTGACGAAGCAAAATCACAAAAACCACGAGTTGGTGTATATATCTGTCACTGTGGTACCAACATCGCTGGTTCTATCGACATTAAGGAACTTGAAGAGTTTTCAAAAGGAATTCCAAATGTCGTCCGGGTAGACGAATACCAGTACATGTGTTCAACCCCGGGACAGAAGAAGATCGAAGAGGACATCAAAGAGTACAATCTCACCGGTGTCGTCGTTGCCGCATGTTCTCCACGTCTCCACGAGCCGACGTTCAGGACAGCATCCAAAGAGGGTGGACTGAATCCGTTCAGGTTCGAGAT
>NZ_JARVGN010000048.1 GCF_029762515.1 Methanocalculus sp.
CTATACTCTCCTATGGGTTATTATGGCAACAACGATTCAACTTCAGCCGGAGACAAAATCCCGGTTGGATGAATTAAAAATACATCCCCGGGAGAGTTATGATGAGACGCTCAACCGCCTCCTGGATATAGCATATGACCCAGAACCCCTCTCTGAAGAGACATTGCAGCAGATAGAGGAAGGTATCGCAGATATCCGGGCCGGTCGCTTGCGCTCACTTGAAGATATTGCTTTGGAACTGGGTCTGGAATGATCTGGCGAGTCCTCTTCACTCCGAAAGCGGAACGTGACTTGAAACGCCTTCCAATGTCTGAGGAGCAGCGGATCAAAGACGAACTAACTGCTCTCGCAGAAGAATCATATCCTCGCTTACACATAAAAAAACTGAAGGGACACCAAAGCATTCCGATTTACTCTTATCGGATAGGGCGGTTTCGGATTATACTCACAATTGAGGATGACGTGATGGTCATCTTTGTGATTGAGATCGGAGATAGAAGCACAGTCTACCGAAAATATTGAAATGTCGAGGTTTATTATTTCATATTACCTTTTTTTCAGTTGCTATAGACAAGTGCTCCTCAAAGCAATATGCTTCCTATGAGAGTATGAAATTCCAACTCGATATCTCGTTTCGATCTTCAATTCAAGGACTGAATTGTTCGCTACTGCAATATCTGCCCTTTGGAAGAAATACTCAGGATCAAGGTTTTCAAATAACGAGTAATATAAGCCTCAATATTGATTTAAAGACTTTAAAAGAGAGCCGCCGGAGGGAGTTGAACCCTCGACCTGCTGATTACGAATCAGCCGCTATGCCGGGCTAAGCCACGGCGGCACTGCGACCATTCTATTGGCTTTGAAAAGGTTAAAAGGTTCTGCTCTTTTCAGCATCGCGGTATCATTTCTGGTTTCGCTCTCGTGCAGACTGTCGTAGAGACTATCGTTCTGACATCGCTTACGAGTATCCCCGCATCGTCACCGAATCGCCCGCCTGTTGCTCCTGGGGGGGCTCGATGGTGCCGAACTTGGATTCAAACTCAGCAACACTCTGCTGGAGCACCGCGAGGAACTTCTTCGCATGTTTTGGGCTGATGGTGACGATGGACTTCGCCTTTGCCTGGTTGATATTTGGAATCTGGTGGAGGAAGAGGAAGGTGAATTCGTCGTCCCGGAAGGCGATCTGGATCATGTTGCTGTAAACGGGATCGAGATCCTGAGGCACATTTACGGTTATTTCCTTAGAAGCCATGCAAATCTATTAGCGGAGTGAAAAGAAAAGCTTTCTTACGCATGTCTGCGCCAACACGACCCTCAGAACCACAATTCATCCCAGTCTCGACACTCGTCCGCACTTCGGTCTGCCCGGTCCGGGTGTATCTGGAACGGCATGAAGGGATCACAGAGCCGCCGGAATATACCATTGCGAAACAGGTCGGCTACCACCTGGGAGCATTGGCCGTATCTGATGGTTCAGCGGCTACGGAATCTGAGGCTGTGTCATCTGTTGGATCTCCACAGGTTCCAGATTGTAATCCAGATCCCCACGTTGAGAGGATCTGGGGGGAGATCCGACTCGTCCGGCCGGATATCGACGATTCAATGAAAGAGTACCTCAAAGGGTGTATCGCCGCCTGCCGGGGGCTTGCCTGGGAGGCGCCTGTGGCAGCCGATGTTTCCTGTACAAACAGGAAGTACGGCATCTCCGGGCGGATCGACTGGATATTCAGCAAAAAGCCTGCAATCGGCATCCTCAGGGCAGGCCGTGCCCCGACCTATGGTGTCTGGAAGCAGGATCGGATCCGGGCGGCTGCATACCTGCTGGCGGCAGAAGAGATGGAACAGCTGAATGATGGAGGACACTCCCTCTCCGAAGTCCGGATCGCCTATATTCCATCCGGCATCGTCCGGACGGTCGCCCCCACCGCCTCGGACAGGCGGAGCCTCCTCGCCGCCCTCAGGAAGGCAGAAGCGATCTACCGCGGCGAAACCCCGCAGGCACCGCCGGATGCCCCCTGCGACCGCTGCCCGAAGAGGGAATCCTGCACCCGGGGCGCCGGCGAGCCGCAGACGCTCTTTGATCGGTTCTTCCGAAGAGGGTGAATTCAGGAGAGGATAGACCGAAAAAGAGGGCGGAAACAGATTGGCAGGTGGAAAAGAGATCTCCGGAAAAAACTGCTCACCTGTTCAGAAGTGTTCGTGAGAGGATGTACTCGCCCCGTGCCTCGCGGGTGGTGCCGACGATCAGCCATTTCTCGTCTCCATGATCCTCGACTACACCTGCTGCCTCGATCACTTCTCCTGCGAGTGCCTGCCCGGCATAGGTATGGGTGAAGGAGAGGACATAGCTGATCTCCTCGTGGTCGATTGCATAGACGGACGGGTTATCAAATGCAAGGGAGGCATCGGTCACGGTCGCCTCGATCACATCCCGGCCGGTTGGAACTCCTTTTTTGATCGGAACGGCGTTCTGCCCGGCATATCCACGAGAGAAGAGGAGGTCGAAGTAGGTTCCCTCATACTCGCCCCGGTTGTATTTCCGGGCTTCATGGGCGACGAAGTCGTCAAAACCGATCTCAGGGACACGCTTCCTGTAGACCTTCCTCCACATCTCCTCACTCATCTCCGGGATCTTCCCCGCTGAAACCGCATCGGCAAGCTGCCGCTGTGCTGAGAACCAGTGCTCCCCATAGACAACGAGATCGATATCAGATGCTTCGTTCTCAAGCCCGCAGAGGAGGGAGCCGGTACAGCCGAAACTCTTCTCTGGGAGGCTGAAGAGGCTTGTGAGGCTCCTGACACGGGGGTTCTGCTGCATGATCCTGCCCATCTCCTCTTCCGGCTTCAGGACAGAGGCGATCTGATCCAGCGGGATCCGATGAACGGTATCATTCCAATCCGGATGGTGGTCACGAATCCAGGCGAATGCCTCATCAAACTCGATCTTCCGGTACCGCTTTCCATCTGCACAGGTTCGCTCGCCATCCGGATCGGGGAGGTACCTCAGGACACAGCCTGCCCGCTCGTCGTTGTCGTACACTGAAACGGCATATATCCCGCCATCTCTATCGACTAAAAAATCACGAAGCCGGATAGGCTTCTCCATCCGCTTTATCTCCATGCAGCTCAGTCCATTTCGATGAGGAATCTGACGATCTCATCAAGCTGTGATCCCGGCCTGACGATCTCTTTTGTTTGGAGATCCACAACCGTGCTTGGCGTCCCCGGCAGCTCTCCCCCGTCGATGAAGAGCTCGTGCCGAACATTCACGTCATTTTTGGTCCTTGGAGAGATGTCCCCGGAGAGGTTTGCGCTGGTTGCGGTGATCGGGGCATCCAGCTCGCTGATGATCGAAAGCGCTATTTTGTGATCCGGCCAGCGGATCCCGATCATCCCGGTGCCGCCGGTCAGTTCTGTCGGAACACAGCTCTTTGCCTTCAGGATTACTGTGACAGGTCCCGGGAGGAAGCGGTTGATGAACGCCTCTGCCGCCGGATTAAGATATGCGACACAGGCGAGCATCTCGATATCCGATACTGCAATTGAGATCGGTTTTCCCCTGAGCCTGTTCTTAGCTTCATACACCCGCTCAATTGCAATATCCGAGAAGGCATCCCCGCCAAGCCCATACACCGTCTCGGTCGGGTACACGATTAAGCCGTCATGGCTGAGGATGGAAACGGCCTGCTTTATGATGTCATCCATATCTTTCATAGTATCAGATCAACTCTTTGGAAGGTATATTCAGCACGTTAAAACTCGCGTCCCTTCACCCTGCTGATGTCAAAGATTGCCTTTTCTGAGACATGCATCACGGCAAAGACTCCCGCCTGGATTGGGTCGGTGACCACAAGATCCGCATGTTTTGTGACGCTCCCTGCCATCTTCAGGGCAATCACCGGTATTCCTTCTGCCTTTACGTTCTCGACAGCACGGCTGATCTTTCCGCCCATGATCGATCCGGCAAGCACAAGGATCGAGGCACGAGGCAGCCGTGTCACCGCATCAACTGCGAGTGCCAGCGTATCTTCCCCGACAAGCGGGATGGTATCAACCGAGATCCGTTCTCCCCGGATATTATGGCGGTCCGCCTCATTCACAGCACCCATTGCCACCTGTGCAACCTGGGCGCCGCCGCCGATGATGATCACCCGCTGCCCGAAGATCTTCGAGAACGTCTCATGGGTTTCGACCTCAAGAATCTGGGGGAGGGCAGTCAGCGCAGCAACGATTGATCCGAAGTTGTCATCAACCTCGATCTCAAGATCCACCCATGCAAGGCCGGCCTCAGGTCCGCGTTTGATGATCTCCTGCTGTATCGTCAGAATATTCCCATTATGTTCGGCAAGAGTGGTTGCGATATCGCGGAGAACGCCTTTTTTGTTCTCGGTGATCAGGCTGATCGCATAGCTTGAAGAAGAGTCCATTGTCGCAAGGTTACCTTTTTCCCGGAATATACTTCCGGATATTGTTTTTCTTGTTCATGTACAGTTCAGTGTTCATCGAGTCCATAGTACCCTTCGATCCGTATATACATGGTTACTGCGGGAGGAGAGAAAACAATATCGGAAGTGCATTCTCTGGATGAGGAACCGGGCAGTCTCAAAGCATGCCTGGAAAATTCGGCATCTGGTTTTGATGGATGGCTCTTTCTGATCTGAAATATGAAAAGAGGAGAATACTCAAAGTCAGAGAACCTGATTAACGGAATTTTTAAATAGTCAGGATCGCAATTCCGTATTGATCCATTATGGAATCAGAAGTTATGACCCGGGGCGGGCTGTTGGCCCGCGGAATCTTTGCCCTCATCATTGGTGTCCTTTGTTTCACTATTCCGATCGCGATGGAGGCGTTATTTGCTTATATCATTGGAATCTTCCTGATAGTCATCTCGATTGTCACCGGCGCAGTCTCCATCAGTGACACCGGGAAAGTGCACTGGGGTGTTCTGATCCTCTCAATACTCGGATTGATCGTCGCACTTCTCCTCTTCATGACCCCGTTTGTCATGTTCGTTGCCCTGACTATCCTTGTTGCTGCCTGGGCGATTATCACGGGAATTGCAGAGCTTGCCCTTGCATTCAGCCTGGATGAACTGCCCTTCCGTATCATGCTCGGCATCGGTGGTTTCTTCTCGGTGCTCTTTGGTATCCTGATCGGATTTGCACCACTCCCGATGGACGGATCACTCATCCTGATCATGCTCATTGGAATCTACTTCCTGATCATGGGCATCCTGAGCCTTATCACCGGCCTCCTGATGCGGAAAGGCGAAGTGATTGTTTCAGTCTGAGTAATCACCGAATCACTGAATTGTCTGATCACCCAAACCTCCTGTGAAGGATAAGATCGTTTAATGGGGGAACCTGGGTGAGGAAACAAGAGAGTGGGAATCTGAAGGGGAAATGAACCCCACCTCCTCATTTTCAAGTAATAGCCTCATTATGGATATGATAATTGGGATTTAAGAACAGTGATGAGAGAAGAGTGATGCGATAACCGGGATTCGAACCCGGGCTAGAGGCTTGGGAAGCCCCTGTCCTACCACTAGACTATTATCGCGCTTCCTCATTTTATCTGTCTGATCACTTATAGAAGTTATCGTTTGTATGCCCCATGTACTCCCTGATCGAGGGGGGAAATGGGGTCATACCCCGCAATTCTTTGAAAATCACTCTTCCCGTGGCTCTTCTGGGGGTTCTTCCGGCGGTTTTTCAAACATCTGAAGTATCGAGAGCGCGATCTTTTTGAATGCATCAGCTTTGACGATTGCAATTCCACGATCCTCGTCCCCGAGCACTATCAGCGTATCCCCCGGTTTGATATCGAATAATTCACGCGCCTCTTTTGGAATAACGATCTGGCCCCGATCACCCACCTTTACAGAGCCAAAGATATGCTTCTTCTCATCCGGGTGGGAATGGTTACAATGATGGTGATGAAACATCAGAATCTCCCTCTTTCTTCATTCCTATGTCTGGAGTACATCTCAGGAATGCTTTCTCCTCAGATATAATATCCCAGAGTCCTGAGCCGGTGATGATCTGCCTGGTTCTGTCACGGGGTTGGTGGCCGTCGTCGATGATCAGTATGCCATCTGGTTTTGTGATCCGCAGCAGCTCTTTCAGAAATGAGGCGGTATCCGGAACCATGTGGAACATATCCAGTGCATAGACGAGATCAGCTGATCCTGTTGCCAGCCCTGAGTTGTACCCCTCTGCCAGCACGGGAATGATTCTGTGCTGTCCGGTCTTTGTGATCCGTTTTGAGACGGATTCAATAGCACGCTCATGAATATCCACCGCATACACAATGCCCTCCGGACCGGCGAGCCGGGCTGCACTGTCAAGATAGCCTCCGGGACCGCACCCGTAATCAACAACAGTCATACCGCTTTTAATGCCAAAACGGGTTACTTTATTCTCAGGCGGATAAAGTCTGTCCCTGATACGGAATAAGAATGCCATTGCAGAGAAGGCCGGATCAGGTATCCGATAGACGGAATCGCTGGAATCATGGCTATTGCCGGTCATATAACCACCACTCTGGTAAGATGGAGTTCCGTGCTCAGGCCATCCCGGTTTGGGATCTGAAGTGTTGGTTGTAAATTCATGTAATTCATACTTTTCATATTAATATGAATATTCATACTTTATATCTTTTGTGATGATGCATTGCCGAGGCAAATGAACTGGTGATCCTGGCCTGGAATTCAATGGGTGAGCCAAAATGTGAAGTCAGGTTCAAAAGGGGATTGTTGTGACGTGGTCGATTCGTCTTTTGGATATCATCAAAATGGTGTTATTGGTATGTGTATTTCGAGAGCCTTGCTCTCATGCCGGGGGCAGACCGGCATCATACCGTGCCTGGATCTCTGCCTGCGTGAAGGCACGCTCATATGTGCCGAGGCCGCGGATCTCGCCATCGAATTTTCTCAGCATCGATGTTGGACCGGGCCATTCTATTCCGGCCGGACCACCTATCTGGTATCTGCCCGGAGAAGGGATGATTGTTCCCGTTAAACCAATCGAGCCTTGATGGCCGCCGCCATCCACATAGATGCGCAGCCATCCTGCATCCTGGTTGTATACACCAACCACATGATACCAGGTATCTCTCACCGGGGATGTGGTTGAGCGTGTAAACCGTCGGTTTGCGTCTGTTGTCATGGCTATCTCAAATAACGTATTCCCTTCATTATGCTGAAGATGATACCGGCTGTTACTGTCCCTGTCGCCATCTACGACAATTGTTGCCCACCGCTCATCACTTGCAGGGGGAGCGGGATCCCGATTCCACTTCACCCATGCCTCAACTGTAAAGCCTGTAATCTCCGGTGCAACCACAATCTCCCTTGAGAAGTCATTTGACCCCCCACTATTTGCCACCGTGAGCTTGACAGTGTATGTTCCCGGATCCGCGAAGGTATGAGATGGAGATTGTACTGTTTCATTGTTTCCGTCCCCAAAGTCCCAACTCCATGAATCGATCACACCGGTTGAGGTGTCACTGAACTGGACGGTGAGGGGTGCTGTTCCTGAATACGGATCGGCGGTGAAGCCCGCAACTGGCGGGTCGTCCGGCCCCGGTCCGCTGCCGTCCATGGCAATGGTCGTTCCAAATATCCGTACCTCGGCATTTGTGTCGATGATCACAAGCTCAAGTTTACCAGCAGGAAAGCCGGTGCCCTCTGCGGCTGTTAGCCTGTCGATGGTGATCTTTGGGCCTTCTGCTGAATTGTAGAGATAGAGAACCTGCCCCGCCTTCCAGGTGACAGGAGCATCTGCTCCCGCCAGCACCGGCCCTCCCCCGGCCGCTGTCGTCCTGATATCGATCGGGATGCCCCGGGCGGCGCCTGAACCATTCAGGAAGACGTCGTCGCCGCCCCGGTGCTGAATAGCAACATACTCCGTTCCGTTGATCTCAACAACGCCCGCCTCAGCTGCGATGAATGCCGACTTCTCAAGCCCTCCGGGGATCCCGTAGATGAAGGCATACACGATGATCGCGATGATTACGACTAGCAGTACGAGCAGCATGACGCTGATTGCGGGAGTTACTGCCTCCTGATCACTTCTCTTTACTCTATCCACCTCCAGACAATCCTTTCTGAAAAATTACTTGGTATTCTGATTCGTATCTGTATCTCAACCTGCGCTTCATACTCAATGAATCATATATCCCGATAATGGAAATCATTCAATTACAATCACATTCTGAAGTCGGTTCTGGTTGAGCTGTAGTTGTATCTGTAACCTGATCTCTCTTGTCCCATCTGTTGACTCGATTATGACTGGCGAAACAGTTGTGGTGCCGACACCTGCGAAATTCCGGTTTATGTATGTCAGAGTTGCTCTTCCATCACTGCCGATATTTGGACTCCATACCGCATCTGCTGAAATGACGATCCCCTGATCAACAAGGGCATTTCCCACCCGCTCACGAAGTGAGATGGCTCCCGGCAGGCTCCCATCATATGGGGTGCCATCCGGGTTATTCACCTGGAAGGTAATTGTTGTCTGTGTAAAGCCAACAACTTCAATTGCCTCAGGTATTGGTGCTGGCGGTAAAACGGGCCCATCCAACATGCCCTTTACAGTCATCTGCTCCATAAATACCAGCAGGTGGGATGTAATGTCAACTGCGGTGATCGATCGCTCGCCTGCGGCGCAGCCGATACCAGAGCTGATGGCAAGAGCCCTTTCCTTTGTGAGCCGGGGACCGGTCTCAGTATTGAACATATATATGCTCTCGCCCGGCCTCCAGTTCATGGGGGCAAGAGGAACTACACGGATTCTCTGCC
>NZ_JARVGN010000490.1 GCF_029762515.1 Methanocalculus sp.
TGCACCTTATACATCCCATCATAGAGTGACGGGGCAAACTGGCGCCCTTCAGGACGCTCCACCGGATCAGACGCTCTCTCCCGGATCTCAGTCACCGGAATATTCACCAGGCTCCCGATCAAAATCAGGACAAGAAGCCCGATTGCCTGGAACCACGAGAACCCGAGGTTTGTGAGGGCACCCCCGACAATGCCGAGAAGAAGGAGCGGAATTAAGAGGATGAGTGCTGCGAAGAGAATGATCACCATCAGGATGGAGAAGGGATTGAAGAAGACGTAGCGGGGCATTGGCAGATGATCCTTATAATTCGTATAATCCATTCTTTTACATCAGCTCTATTATTAGGGTATCGATGGAGGCGATGGGGTTGTACCCGGAGATTGCAGGAAGACAGGTTTTCATGAGTGGATGAAGCAGGGCGGGATCCAGCCAGACATCCCCATCATAAACCTGCATATAGTTTATTGGCGAAAATGCAAACCAGAGTAAGACCGCTCGTTTTTGTAGAGATTTGAACCCTAAATTCATAAATACAATTCAGAAAGCCGTTAAAAGGAACAAAACAGACAACTGGGAGAGAGAGAGAGATCTCCATGTAGCAAGAATCATTATCATGCACAAGATCATATTTACCAATAATCCAATAGGAGAGTGATGAGTGATGCCACAAAGACCAGAGGATATACCCAAAACATGGACGGTTCACTCCATTATCCAGAAGATCCAGAGAGCAAAGCCTGAATTACTACGCCGATACCCGATAAAAGAGATAGCCATCTTTGGATCATTCGCACGAAACGAACAAACAGAAGAGAGTGATCTTGATATTCTGGTCTCATTTGAAAGACCGATTGGATGGGATGTCATCGACCTGAAAGACGAACTCGAAGTTATCCTCAACAGAGACGTCGATCTTGTTCTGAAAGGCGGCATAGCCACCCGGCCACGCCTGATGAGCTATATCGAAAAGGATGCCATATATGCCTGATATTGGAGGAGTAGATCACATGGAAAACCATTATTATTGGAAAGAAACAGAGATACTCCTGATAGTATGAAAACCCTCATCGAAGTACACAGGGAAGGAAAATACTACGTTGCTATTGATCTTCTTACGCATGTCGCTGATCAGGGTTTCACTGAGGAGGAAGCAATACGCAACTTGAAAAAAGGGCTTGAAGAACACTACAAGCTGTTAATCGAATTAAGCCCCAGAGATCACAAATTGACCTATATCGATATTGAAGTAGATAACCTTGTCAAAAATTCCGCCTCTATCATCTCGTGAGATTATCAAAATTCTCTACCATTTTGGATTCAAACAGGTAAGGCAGACAGGAAGCCACATTCATCTATTCAATGAAGAAACCAGGCGGCTGGTTACAATACCAAATCACCGGGAAGTGGCAACAGGAACACTCCTATCAATTCTGAAGCAGGCAGGTATTGAAAAGAAAGAGTTCCTCAGCCATAAAATATAAAGGGCTCTTCGCTGATTCTTGTGGGTTTTCAATAGGGAACGAGTCATCATCTGATTATCAGGTG
>NZ_JARVGN010000491.1 GCF_029762515.1 Methanocalculus sp.
CTCCGAGCCGTGAGAGACAGTATGCAAGTGCCATCTCACCGAAATGAAAGTGATGCCCATAGGTTTCTCCGTCTATTGCAAAGTGTACGAGCTGATCCTCCTCCCTTCCGTCAAATGCCCCGGCTAGACGTGCCGAAAGCCTGTATCCGTCCACAAGAAGGTTGCCAAATGCCACCTCATGGGCAATTCCGACATCATTGAGAAAAACAGCAATCTCCTGCCCTTCTCCCAGATCCACCCGGTACGGCACCTTCGGATCGATCCATCCATCGGAAAGAGAGCTCCAGGTGCCGTTCTGTCCTCTCACCCTGGCCACCTGGTGGGGCTCCAGGAGCACGTACCGGATGCCTTCAGCTGCCATGATACGAAGCGTCTCCATATCGACCGCCATTTCAGGGAGCCACATGCCTTCAGGCTCCCTCCCGAACCGGTCAAGGAAGTCCTCTACACCCCAGCGGACCTGGGTTTCTTTATCGCGTTTGTTTGCAAGCGGCATGATCATGTGGTTGTAGCACTGGGCGATCGCAGGGCCATGCCCCCTGAAATGATTCGATCCGATATGGTCGGCTTCGATGAGTGCAAGATAGGTATTCGGGTGATTATCCTCAAGCCATGAAAGGAGCGTCGGACCCGCATTAAAACTCATCATCGAATAATTATTCACGATTCTCGTGATCAGGCCATCTTCATCGAGGATCCTGGCAGCGGAGTTTGGCGCATAGCATTCGGCGGTGATCCGCTCGTTCCAGTCATGGAACGGATATGCCGAATCCTGAACTTCTATCCTCTCGAACCAGGGGTTTTCTCGCGGGGGCTGGTAGAAATGGCCATGAATACAGGCAAAGCGGCTCATGATTCACCTCTCTCTGGCCTGAGGATGACGGCTCCAAGCGGCGGGAGTGTCAGGGAGAGGGAAGAGGGGAAGCCATGCCATGGATACGTATCTGCCACCACAGAGCCGTTGTTCCCGCAGTTGCTCCCACCATAGCAGCCGGAATCGGTGTTGATCAGCTCCTCCCAGACACCCCCTTCAGGCACGCCGATCCGGTAGCCATGCCGGGGAACAGGTGTAAAATTGCAGATACAGGCAACCGGGGCTTCTGCATCGGCTCTCCTGAGATAGGCAATCACGCTCTGTTCCCAATCGCCGTGATCGATCCATGAGAATCCTTCGCTTCTGTCATCAGCACGATGAAGCGAGGGTTCACTCCTGTAGAGATGGTTGAGATCTGCAACTAATGTGCTGACACCCCTGTGCATGTCACCAGAGAGGAGGTGCCAGTCGAGGCTTGATTCGTGATCCCATTCATTCCACTGGGCAAATTCATCTCCCATGAAGAGGAGCTTTCTCCCCGGATGGGTGTACATATATCCATAGAGAAGCCGGAGATTAGCAAACTGCTGCCACCAGTCGCCGGGCATCTTTTTAATCAGCGACCCCTTGCCATAGACCACCTCATCATGGGAGAGTGGAAGGAGATAGTTTTCAGTGAATGCATAGATGATCGAGAAGGTCAGATTATCATGATGGTGCCGCCGGT
>NZ_JARVGN010000492.1 GCF_029762515.1 Methanocalculus sp.
GCGACGGTGCGGGCACAGGACGGCCGCCTCACCCTCAGTTATGACGGGGCAGCCCGCCTCCATGCATTCCTCGCGCCCCCGGCGGGTCGTGTTGTTGTGCATGAAGAGGCAGTTCCCTTTGTCTCAGCCGGAAAAACGGCGATGGCAAAACACGTGATCAGCGCAGATCCGAATATCCGCGCAGAGGATGAGGTGTTTGTTGTTTCTGAAGATGACTCGCTCCTTGCAACGGGGATGGCGAACCTCTCCGGATCGGAGATGCTGGAATTTAAGTACGGCGGTGCCGTAAAAGTACGACAGGGAAGGGATAAGAGATGATGCCCGGCGGAATGAATCCACGAAAGATGAAACAGATGATGAACAAACTCGGCATGTCGATGGATCCGATCGAGGGGGTCACCCGCGTCACCATCGAAGCAGCAGATGGCACCTACATCTTCGAAGACGCCGAGGTGGTCGCGATGACGATGCAGGGACAGACCACCTACCAGCTGACCGGCACCCCGAGGTTTGAGGCTGCCGGGGTGATCGACTCAGCACCGGTGCAGGCCGAGATCACAGATGCTGATATCGAGCTCGTTGCCATGCAGGCGAATGTCTCTCCTGATGCCGCAAAAGCTGCCCTTGTCGGGACGAACGGCGATATCGCAGAAGCGATCATGAAACTTGGCGGGCAATGATCGAAGAGGGCGATCGCATCATCCTGGTCGGGCAGAAGCGGGAGTATTACCTCCGGGCGGGTCCCGGAAAATTCGGATCCGATGCCGGTGAGATACAGCTTGCTGATCTTGTCGGGAAGATGCCCGGCGACAGAATCGAAACCCATCTTGGGAAGGCCTTCACGATCAGGGTGCCCCGCCCCCCCGATCTCTTCTGCCACGGGAAGCGGAGCGGTGCCCCGATGCTCCCAAAGGATATCGGGATGGTGATCGCCTATACCGGCATGAACAGAAACGATCTCGTTCTGGATGCAGGCACAGGAAGCGGTGTTGCCGCCATCTACTTCGGCGGTATTGCAAAGCAGGTCGATACCTATGAGGTACGGCCGGAGTTTGCCCGCCTTGCAGAGAAGAATATCGCTGATGCGCACCTTGAGAATGTCAACGTTCACGCAGAGGATGTCCTCTCGGCAGAGGGATCTTATGATATCGTCCACCTGGATATGATGATCCAGAACGAGCATGTCGCCCATGCCCATTCCCTCCTGGTTCCGGGTGGTTTCTTTGTGACGTATACCCCCTTCTTTGAACAGACATTCTCGGTGATAGATGCCTGCAATGAGCTCTTCTCAGGCGGTGTCAACTGCTTTGAGTGTATGGAGCGGGAACTGACCCGGACTGCCCGTGGCACCCGTCCGTCAACCCGTGTGGCTCACAGCGGTTTCCTGACCATTGCCCGGAAGTGATCCCCTCGTTTTATCTGGATGGCGCATCAACAGACAGGTACAGGTCTCTTGCGGCGGAATCATTATGCGTCATATCATCTCGATAAACGAGGTTTCAACAGGGGAGATCGATGATATCCTTGATC
>NZ_JARVGN010000493.1 GCF_029762515.1 Methanocalculus sp.
AAAAAACCACTGACTGTCCCAAATCACACAGAGATTGCACGTGGGACATTAAGAGTCATCATCAAGGATGCTGATCTTACTGTTGAAGCATTTTTGGAGCTTTTATAGACAACTGTGTCAATGATTATCGTTGATGATTCGGTACTTACCTGCAATTCCCCCTGCCCCCCTTCGCCTGAAGGGGGGAGTAAGGATAGCATGGGGGTCTGAGCAATCGCGGGGAGCGCCAGTACCTGGTGCGGGTAATGGGTAAGCCCATGGAGGCGCGGAGGCAGGAGATAGTTGGGATGCGACCAGCAGGTGGGCGGTACCCCCCCGGAGGAGCGAGGGGTCAATCCTTGAGATCTGTTTGTGGGGATGGCATTCAGTCACCAGCGCTTACAGGCAGCCTCCCTCTCTCTTTGATATCTGTCAGACTGTGACACTCCTCCCTCCGGCAAACCCCCCTACCCCCCTTCACCTGAAGGGGGGAGTAAGGATAGCATGGGGGTCTGAGCAATCGCTGGGAGCACCGGTACCTGGTGCGGGTGAGGGTAAGCCAACAGAAGTGCGGTGCAGGAGATAGTACGCCAGCGATTGCAGGCGGGCGGTGATCCTCTTCTCAAATGGGAGCGGCAGAACGCGTTAAAAAACGATATTCTGCATCTGATGGAGGCCCGGTACAACCTCATGAGAGCGGGAGCGCTGATATTCTCTCAATGAAGACGAACATCATCGTCCGGTTGGCCATGAGGATCGCCTTCACCGGAGCAGGAATGGGGGTTGATCAGTGTCCCGCTCGGAGGGATAAGGCGACAGATCAATGTATTATTCTCAGGACTTTGCCGCATTCATAATCCCATAGTTTATCAATGCCGTCCTGATCTCCTTCAATTCCATACGCATCTCAGAGATCTCCTTATTTAGATGGTTATCCAGGTCACTCCTCATTCCTTTAACTTCAGTGAGTGTTTCTTGTTGAAGACTGATAGTATCTTTCTGAAGTCCGATTGTCTCCTTCTGAAGACTGAGCGTCTCTCTCTGAAGACCGATAGTATCTTTCTGTAATGAAATTGACGTATCATGCTTCTCAAGGGAGATATCCTGTTTCTTCTCCATCCGTGAAAAGATAGCAATTGCAGTATCAAATCTCTCTGCAAGTTCTTCTTCCGGAGAGCCTCTTATTACCGTGAAATAAGAATATTCTCCCTTATAATCTTCCTTTACGGTATAAATCTCTTCGACTTCTATTGGATATTCTACATTCCTGATAGCCAGGATAAATGCATCAAGGTCGTCTACACGGCCCTCTGCAATGATATGCACATCATATCCTTCAAGGTTCTCGATATAGCCGGTAATTTTTAATTTTCGGGCAATATTCTGAACAATATGCCGATAGCCAACCCTCTGTACCGTTCCTGATACCTGTATTGAATACCGGGAGAAGGTATGAGAATCCATAATCAGCATTGGGTTTTCATAACTCAAAGGCTTTTCTATCACTCTCACCAACAGCAACTTCAACAACCATTTCTCTGGCTC
>NZ_JARVGN010000494.1 GCF_029762515.1 Methanocalculus sp.
CCGCTTCACGTAGCGTTCCACCGCCACCTCGTTCTCCGTCCCGAGATCGTCCAGCCGAAAGACCTCATTCTTGATGTAGAAGTCCAGCTCCTGCCGGAGGAATCCGCCGAGGTCCTTGTGAATGAAAAAGTCGCTTGTGTTCTCCCTCGAAAAGCTCATCACGTGCTTGTAGAGCCGTGGATTTTTGTCAGTCTCCCGTTCGTTCGTCTGCAGGGCGTCGGATAATCCCTTTGGAAGGCCGCCGCTTTGCAGAATCTCATTCACCAGACCGCTTACGATGTCATCCTGGTTTGGCTTCTTCCTTGAAGCCCCAGGCGGGAAGCGTTTGATCAGCTCATCATCAGAAAGTGGCACCTGAGCGAACCGGACAATAAGGAGCTTCTTCTCTTCGTCGTACTCCACCGCCTCATCATTTGCGAGCACGAAGTACCGGCCCTTGCCGTTCCCGTTCGACTGTCCCTCGACCTGGACAACCTCGAAGAGCACCCGGTACGATCCGACATCGAACCCGTGACCCTTTAGAAATCGGTCCGTCTTGATGTAGTACTGGTCCTTGTTTGCCCAGTGGAACAAAACCTCCTCGCCGTTGTAGGGCACTGCGTACTTCTCGTTCGCCGCATATCGCCTGAGGGAGAGGAAGTCGCCGTCCTTGTAGTAGCGGGAAAAGAACTCCTCCAGGTGAGCGAAGATCTCCGCCTTCTGGAGATCGCCCATTGATGCCTCTTCCGCATCCCGGTGGAGCTTCTGCCACTTCTCATGGAGTTCCTTGCCCTTCGCTGCCTTCCGGTATTCTCCCTTGATGCCGCCCGCATCGAGGGCGTCGTCTCCGTATATCTCCCTGATGGTCTGCTCCAGCTCATTGAGTTCGGCCGTGATCTGTGTTCGGCTCTCTTCATCGTATTTACCAAACTCGGCACCAACGGCCTCGATCAGGTCCTTGTTCATGAATTGGAGGATTTCCTCCCGCTTCGGGTTCATGATCCGGTAGACACCGAAATCGAGGTCAGGAGAGTCTATCTGGAATAGCTCGGTTAGTTTCTGCTTCAGTTGTTGTTTGTGCCGCTTTAGCCGTTCTTCCTGGTATTTTGCCATCTTTGGATCCACGTCAATCACTTTCGCCACCTGCAAATGCCCTGATAATCGCACCGTTCGCAGGCTTTCCCGGGACATGCCGGAAATTCCCCTGCAAGAATCTGGCCAATATGCTCTTCCACTCGCCCTACTGTATCGGCAACAGTCTGCTCGCTCACATCCACTGCGTCCACATTCGCCTCCTCGAGGAACGCCACCGAACCCCGGGAAACGGTCTCCCCCACCACGCCGAGCCCCCGGGCGTAAAGACGCACCTGGAGCGCCGAATCTTCGGGTGTCGTCGCCGTGTCGGAAGTCTTATACTCGCGCACCTCCACGGCATCGCCGTCATGGAGGATGACATCAACCTTCCCGGCCACAATGGCGTTCTGTACCGGAAATTCCACCCTTGTCTCGACTTCGCGGATGCGGAGCATGTCATCATGGTAGGT
>NZ_JARVGN010000495.1 GCF_029762515.1 Methanocalculus sp.
ATCACACGGGAGAATACGCTTGATGCGATGAGGGGCTGATTTCGTGATTGAGGTGACAGATCTCCAGAAGACATACAGGATGGGGGACGTGCTCGTACATGCATTGAACGGGGTGAGTGTCACAATCGCCAAGGGGGATTTTATCGGAATCACGGGAGCATCGGGGAGCGGCAAATCGACGCTCCTCCATATGATCGGCCTCCTCGATCTCCCGACAAGCGGCTCTGTCACCATCTCGGGAGAGGATGTGACCGCCCTCCCTGACTATCAACGCACACTCTTCCGGCTGGAGTGGCTTGGGTATGTCTTCCAGGAGTATGCCCTTATGCATGATCTGACGGCATTTGAGAATGTGGCTCTCCCGATGATGGCACGAGGGGTATCTGAAGACGAGATCCGGGATCGTGTTCTGCATATGCTCGACCAGGTCGGGCTTCGTGCCCGTGCCGATCATCTCCCAAAGGAGCTCTCGGGCGGGGAGCAGCAGCGGGTTGCCGTCGCCCGGGGCCTCGTGAATGATCCTGAGATCCTGATCGCTGACGAGCCATGTGCGAACCTTGATTCAGAGAACTCAAAGGCCGTCCTCGACCTCTTTGCCGAGATCAACCGGGAGCGGGGGCAGACGGTGCTGATGGTCTCACATGAGGAGTGGCACCTGCCGTACTTTGATCGGATAATCCGGCTGAAGGATGGGAAGATTGTGGAGGGGTAGTGGGAAAATGCAAAAAGAGCTTACAGCCATTATTCAAAAGGAGGGCGATGGCTATGTCTCATTCTGCCCGGAATATGACATTGCAAGCCAGGGTGGTACTGTAGAAGAAGCCCAAAATAACCTTCATGAGGCTTTGGAGCTCTTTTTTGAAACCGCATTCCCACAGGAGATCCAGTCACGGTTCCACGGGGAGATCTACATCACACGGATGGATGTGGCTTTTTTTGGTTAACTTCGTACTATCGGGAAAGGACGTCTGCACCATTCTCGAAAAACATGGTTTTTCAGAAGTCAGGCAGAAGGGAAGCCATATAATTATGCAGAAAACTCTTCCCGGTTCTACAATTACGTTACCTGCCGTTTGCGCTGATTGATCATATTTATCTCCTTTCTCGATTCTATACAGATGTATGGAAATGAAAACAATCTTGTGTGCTGGTATTCTTCTGGCAGCCGTGTTGTTCTGTGGATGTACCACCAGCTCCGATCAGAGCACTGTTGCAGCTGATATCCAGACTCCCAACCTTATCGGGGATTGGACCGGCACGATGACCGGGTATGTGGATGGAATCGGGTATACCGACTATTCCGGGTATACCCTGACTCTCAGGATCACTGAACAGAAAGACCGGGTATTTTCGGGAGAGGCAACCTTTTCTGAGCAATTAAGATGGGAGAGCGTTCCGTTTGCCGGGGTGATCGGCCGTGACGGCAGGACAATAAGCATGGTCCAGAGTGGGGGATCAGATGGAGACGGGGGGTATTCTTCCGGGTACCTTACCGGTCCTGATGAGATGGAAGTCATCTACT
>NZ_JARVGN010000496.1 GCF_029762515.1 Methanocalculus sp.
ATCGGGCTGAAGCGGTGATCGCCTATATCGAAGATACCCTGGCGGATCTCGAATCACGTACCGGTGATATCCCTGCCGCAGAACAGAAGCGTGTCTATGTCGGCGGTGTCAGCAGTGCCGGAAACCAGGGTATCATCTCAACCGAGCCTGCATATCCCCCATTCCTCTGGGTGCATGCGGATAATGTCGCGGGGGGCCTTGGGATTGGACATGCCGATGTTGCCAAGGAGGCCCTTGTGGACTGGGATCCCGAATATCTCTTCATCGATGTGAATACCATGACCGCGGATGATGAAGGCGCCATCGGGCAGCTGAAGCATGATCCGGCATTGAAAGGGCTCACTGCCGTGAAGGAAGGCAGGGTCTATGGCGTCCTTCCCTACAACTTCTATAATGTGAATCACGGAACTGTGCTTGCAGATGCGTATTTTATCGGGAAGATTCTCTATCCCGACCGGTTTGAGGATATCGATCCGGCAGAGAAAGCAGATGAGATCTATTCCTTCCTGCTGGGAGAGCCGGTCTTTGAGCTCATAAACAGCCAGTATGGAAACCTCGGGTTCTCACAGATACAGATCTGATCCCCTCTCTTCTTTTTCCACTCAGGACTCTGGTCTCTCTCAGATCCGCCTGCTTATGGTTCGTGCATGAAGCCTGATCGCAACAGCGGTGAAGAGAACGGAGAACATCGCCAGTGCCGCGAAGTTCGTGAAGAGAGAAAAGGTCTCTGTTCCCATGATGCAGTATCGGGCGATATTGGTGAAGTAAGTGAGGGGTGAGCAGATCGCAAGCACCTGCCCTGCGAATGGCAGCTGCTCCACCGGGATGAAGACGCCGCTGATGAAGATGAGCGGGAACTTCAGGAGTGATGAGAGCATCATGATGTTTGATGGCACATTCGTCGCCGGTGTCGAGAGGAGGAGTCCGAGCGCCGAGAAGCAGATCGAGGCGAGGATGATCCCGGCTGCGAGTATGAAGGGGTGGAGAGGGATGATCCCAAGGATCACCCCGATTCCAATCGGGACTACGGCGATTCCAATCCCGAAGATAACAGAAGCAAACATGTCGCCTGCGATCAGGGTCTTCATTGTCACCGGGCAGGCGATCAGCCGCTCTAAGGTCCGTGCCTGTGCTTCCCAGGGCTGGATCACCGGCGAGACAGCGGTTGCCGTGAAGAAGATCGTCATCGCCAAAAGCCCCGAGATGAGAAAAGGCATCGACAACCCGCGGTTTCCGGCTGCGAATGCGAGGAAGAGGAAGAGCGGCATGAAGAGGCCGAATATCACAACCGGCCCTTTCGCATAGTAGATCCGGATATCCTTCTTCGCAATCGCAAAAGCCCGTTTTGCCTGTTCGGTGATGCTCTCCGGGTTCATGCGGAATCAGCTCCCGTGAGCCTGAGGAAGGCTTCATCCAGTGTTGGTGCCAGTGTCCTGAGCATCTGGATCTTAACTCCCTTATCTGCTCCGTATGCGGAAATAGCGTGGATGGTGGAATCGACATCCCCTGTCATGAT
>NZ_JARVGN010000497.1 GCF_029762515.1 Methanocalculus sp.
CGAAGGTCCAACAGCTCTGTCTTGATCGCGGCGTGCTGGTCAATTGTGCCGGAGATGGCAATCTCCGGCTTGTCCCGCCGCTGATCATCTCCGAGAGTGAGATCGATCGTGCAGCAGGAGTCGTTCATGAAGCCCTCACCGAGGTCCTTGGTTAGATCCTGTTTTCTGGACGGGGGATATGTCTTTGCCGGGAAGGCAGAGGATATCGCAGAGAGGTACGGTTTCTCCGAGGTGGCACGGCTCGCCTCAAACGAGAACCCCTCCCCCCCTTCAGATTCGGCACAGGCAGCAGCACAAGAGGCTATCCTCTCCTGTAACCGCTACCCCGGCACCACGCATGAAGAACTGATCAAAAAACTACAGGAGATCTATGGCTCGTACCCGGTTGTCGCCGGTGCGGGGATGGATGGAGTCATCGAGACGCTTGTCCGGGCACTCATCACCTCTGGTGATTCGGTGGTTATCTCCTCACCCACCTTCTCCTTCTATGGCCTTGCCGTCACCGCACAGGGAGGGAAGGTCGGATATGTACCGAGGAATGCCTCCTATGAAGTCGATCCGGAATCATTCATTGCAGCTGCACGGGACGCGAAACTCTCTTTCATCTGTTCCCCGAATAATCCCACGGGAACGGTTACGCCGCCTGAGGTGATCGCTTCTATCCTCGAGAATATCAACGGCATCCTCTTCCTCGACAACGCATATGTCGAGTTTTCTGATGTTGATTATCTGCCGCTGCTGGATCGGTACGAGAACCTGATCATCGGGAGGACGATGTCAAAGGTCTACGGGCTTGCCGGATTCAGGGTCGGGTATGCGTTTGTTCCGGAATGGTTCAGACCCTGTTATATGCGGGCGGAGACGCCGTTTGCACTGAATGCGGTCTCCGAGGCTGCCGCTGTCGGCGCACTCTCGGATACCGCTTATGCAGATCGCTACATCGCCCATGTTACACGGTGGCGGAGACGCTTCTCTGATGAGATCCCCTATCCGGTTGCTCCGGGCGGGGCGAACTTTGTGATGATAGATCTTGCCCCCCGCACCGGGAAGGAGGCGATGGATGCACTGGCAAAGAAGGGTGTGCTGGTGCGTTCATGCGAGAGTTTCCCCGGACTTGGCGAGACCTTCATCAGGGTCTCTATCGGTGCTGACTGGGAATGCGAACGATTCCTCTCTGCGATTGTGTCACTATGATGATCGGCCTGACCGGGGTTCCCGGTACCGGAAAAACCACTGTTGCGGATATCCTTGAGGAGCGTGGGGTGTATGTTGTCCGTATCAACGACACAATCACTCCCTATATTCTCGGAAGGGACCCGGATCGTGATACAATAATCATCGACGAAGAGCTCTGGGCAGCGGAGTTCCAGCCGGTTGATGGCGTGGTGGAAGGCCATCTTGCCCACCTCCTCCCCTGTGACCGGGTGGTGATCCTCAGGTGCGATCCCGATGTGCTTGTCGATCGGCTGATTGGGCGTGGATATTCTCCTGAGAAAGCAGAAGAGAATGCCCTTG
>NZ_JARVGN010000498.1 GCF_029762515.1 Methanocalculus sp.
TTATTTCCTCTTCAGCCACTGCTGTTTTTTTCTGTGCCTCATACTCAATAAAATCCGAATGTATCAGAAGAAGCCGCATTATTAACCTTCCCAAATCCAGTACGTATGCGTATCAATCAGTTATATAACAATTCAGTCAGGCCGTTTGTTCCCGGCATACCGGGAGAGCGTTGCCTGCCGCTGATCCATATATTTGGCGTCGGGTTTTTTGTCATACGGGGTTGCCGCGCGTTCAGTTGTATAGAAAACCAGTTGTCCGATAGGCATTCCCGCATAGACCCTGACCGGCCTGACATTCACATTACACATCTCAAGTGTGATGGTGCCGCGGAACCCGGCATCGATCCAGCCCCCGGTCTGGTGCAGTTCAACGCCAAACCTGGCAATACTGCTCTTGCCTTCAATGGATGCCACAATATTGTCAGGAAGGCCGATCACCTCAAGGGTCTCGGCAAGTACGAACATCCCCGGCTGGATATCAAAATAATCGGCAAAAGTCTCCTCAGTCTCCAATTCTATGCTCTTTTTGTCATAGGGATCTATTACAGAATCTCCCGGACGATACCAGACAAAATGGTTGCCAAGACGGATATCAAGGGAGTTTGGTTGAACCAGCCCGGGATTGTACGGGTCAATCAGAATATGCCCATGATTGATCCGATCGCTGATCTCCCAGTCAACAAGAATCATCACTCTTTTGTGGCACGTGATCAGACTTATCGCTTCCTTCTGGATTGTCAAGGTGCCACTCGGTTCTCCGTAAAAGACCATGAAGAGTACTCGCCTCGCGTGCAGTCAGCAGGGTTCTTCCGAGAATTCGCCTCACCAGAAGGAGTGTTGTTGCCCTTTTCTCAGGAGGGTGGGAGATCCGATCGAGGAACGAGCTGATATGGGAGAAGAGGTAATTCATCTCGAATCGTGATGCAAGCTGGTATTCGCCGCGGGGAAGATTCGCAAGCTCATAACAGATGATGCCAACTGCATGGGAGATATTGATGATCGGATAGATATCCGAAGTCGGAATCGTGCAGATGAGATCAGCCTGCGATATCTCCTCGTTATTCAACCCCCAGTTCTCTCGTCCAAAAAGGATGGAGATCCTGCCATTGATCGGGGCGATGATATCACGGAGTTCGGCAGGAGAGTAAAACGGCATCCGCATCGGGTTTGTCACCGACTTTCCGAGTGTACCGGTGGTGGCGATGGTTACAGCACTTCGTTCAAAGACCTCCTCAAGCGTGATTCGTTCCGCAGATTCCAGGACATCACGGGCATGTGAAGCGCGGGCTTTTGCCTCATTCCCGAGTTCACAGGGGTTGATGAGAACAAGGTTTGTGAAACCGAAGTTCTTCATTACCCGTGCTGCAAAACCGACATTACCCTCATATAGGGGTTCGACAAGGACGATATCAACCTCGGGCATCCTCTACCGGACCGCCCGGACCGTTGCCTTCAGCGCCTCGATCCCAGCCTCGTACACCGCATTCCCAACGATGATGGTATCCGCATAA
>NZ_JARVGN010000499.1 GCF_029762515.1 Methanocalculus sp.
AGTGGGGCAACCCGGATCGACTCGATGATGGCACCCGGAATGATGCCCATCTCTAACAGCCGCTTTCTGAGATGCCCCTTCGCTTTGACACTCACAATCCGTGCCTTATCTCCGGATATAACAGTGTCAAGGGTAACTGGTGAGTGATCTGGTGAACTCATTACCTGCTTGTTCTGTTGTTTGGTAGGGATAACCCCGAGTCGAAGAAGATTCGAAAAGAGAGGAGAATACAGAAAAGTATTCGGTTTTCATAGGAAAACCGAAGATCCTGATTACACACTACAGGCGGTTTGCCAGCACCGGAAGCGCCGCCCCGATCCGCGGATCATGGATGCGTTCTCCTTCTATTCCGAGAGCCTCCCAGATGACCGCCTCAACCACAAGATAGACACGGCAGTCTGTCCTGAGGCAGCCGCAGACTGCATCACGGCCCCGTCCGGCAGCTGCATGGAGATGGAGGGAGGGGCCGCCCTCACCCGGATAGATGGTGGCGGTGCCGAGGCACTCCCAGCCACCCTCGATCTGCTCCTTATGCGGCACCGGGGGGATCACCGCCTCCTCAGGGCCGGTTACCAGCCCGGCAGAATGGAGTGCTCCCAGGAATGAGATAACGCCGTGGCTGATCTGTTTCTCCTGAATAAATGAACTGACCGATTCAATCAGATCCTCGCCATCATCAAAGCGGAGGAAGAAGACCCGGCCAACTGTGCCTTCCGAATACTGCATACAGAGTAGTGTGCATCTGATCGTGGTTATGGTTTGGGATTTTTGGATCAATAGAGGTAAGAACCTCCGGATCAGTACCTCATCATAATGAATACCGGTCATGAGATCCACCCGCTTGGCGCAACCGAGATCGCTGTTCGTATCGGTGAGATCGAGGTGAATACCGGGGATTTGTCTCCCTTCCAGAAAGTGCTCCTTGGAACGGACGGGTCGGTCACCCATCTCCTGTCGCTTGCAACCGAGTCGAATGTGGGTGTGAAGACCCGGCTTCAGGAGGTCCTCCCTGCTGATCATGAGGTTGCAGACCTGCTTGACATCTGTCCGAATGACCCGGTAAACCACCGGATTGTCGATCTCGGTATTGGTGAGGAGGGGCGGCCGCTCATCTATGCCATCTCCTACACCCCGATCAACCGGCTTGCTCCTGAGATGAGAACTGATATGATGAAGGCCGATATTCCGATCGGAATCATCCTCAAAAAACATAAAATAGAATCCCGCCGCGAGATCCTGACGATCGATTCATATCCGGCTGACGAGCATCTCGCCGGAATCTTCGGCATTCTTCCGGGTGAGCCACTCTTTGCCCGGAGGTACCGGATCATCCACAAAGATGAGCCCCTCATGGTGATCACCGAGATCTTTTCGTCAGGCACATTCTCAGATACAAAGCGGGTCATCGTGGATACCCCATCCCGCCTTCATATCGGCTTGATAGACTTAAACGGTAGCATCGGCCGCGTTGACGGAGGGGTCGGGATCACCCTTGACCGGCCGCATCT
>NZ_JARVGN010000049.1 GCF_029762515.1 Methanocalculus sp.
GATCGCTTGGGCTCCGGACCCTGCCCGGCACCGACCGGATCACCAAGGAGCGGTTCAACCGGATGATCCCGGACCATTACGTATCGCGGATCGATCTGATGATCGAGATCATCAAGCGGTACTCGATCCAGGTGGCCCGGGAGAAGAACCGGTCGTTCCGGTTCTTTTACTGGAAGTGCCTGGAGTAGGGAGAGGTAGGGGGTATGGAAAGTATGGATGAATGGATAGATGGAAGGCAGGTATGGATGAAGGAAGGAGGCGAACCAGGTATCGGGGCATCCTGGGAGGTAATGGATCGTCACCTCAATTACCTGACAAAACAGAGTGAGCAGTACTATGCGGACAGGTACCTCCATTCGTATCAGATGTGATCTCAGGGATCAGCTGGAATCCCTCAAACACCACCCAAAAGAGTCGTACAATGATGTTATCGAGCGCCTGCTCAGGCTTGCCATTGATGATGAGCCGCTCGGAGAGGAGGCAGAGATCGGCCTCGAAGAAGCTCTTAAAGAGATGAAGGCAGGGAAGTTCATCCCCGAATCCGAGATCATGAAGGAGTATGGGATTCGTTGAGGACTGAGGCGGTCTGCCTATCGGAGTCTCTGATTGTTTCTGAGCAGTTGATCGGGCTCTTCGCTGATCTGTTGCGGGTTTTACCCAGGGAACAAGCCATCGTCTGGCTATTTGGTATTTGAACAGGCAGTAGGATCTGTTCACTCAGGCGCTGGATATCCAGAAAAACTGGGGAATCCTCCACCGCCCCTCTCCCCGTCCGCAGATGCTTCGCAGGGAGGTTGTACCGGGGGATCGCAGATACGGCGCAGGGTGGGGCGGGAATGCTTTGTAGGATGCCAGAAGCAGATAAAACCCGATTCCTTCAGAATCGCCTTTCAGGTTGCTCTGATGAGCAAGGGTTTATCACCTCTGTCATCCGGCTCCCTTCGCCACCCCGCCCCCCGATACCCGCGCCGCACCTGCTTCATACTACCCACAGGAAATAGCGAGCAGGCATAAAAAATTCGGTTGAGAGGGAGGAGGGATCTGAAACAACAAATGGGCGCGAAGCGCCAGTTATCCTCATGTGCGGGGCGAGCAGCCCCGCCTGGTGGCCGCGAGGCCGCCTTCACCGACATCCGGAGGGGGATGGCAGTGCCCCCCCGAAGGATGTTTGGTGACTCGTCCACTCCCACCGCCCTTTATCCTTCCGCACCAGCTTTTTGTCACTCCTCATGATCCGGTTGTTGCATCGTGATCGATCCCCTTGGGTGGATGAGTGGGGGGTAAGTAATGGGTCAGTGGCAGGTAAGTAGTGGGCGAGTAGTGGGGAAGTAATGGGTCAGTGGCAGGTAAGTAGTGGATAAGTTGGGCGAGTGGTGATTCAACACCCCTTTCACACCTCACTCCGCGAGCGGCAAAAGCTTTAATTAAGGGGCAATTCACTTTCAGGGTGCACGGTTCATCTCTTATTACCCATACTGCATCCTTAATGGTATGAGTACAGAAACAAGCCTTACCAGTTCATCGGTTGTTAAAAGCAGTTCCCGATTATTCTCAAAAAACCTCGCCTTCTCCGATAAGCCGCTCATAAAAGACCTTGATATCCTCGAATGCGATCACATCCCCGACCAGGTGCTCTTCCGCGATCCTGAGCTTGAGGAGATGGCATTCCTGATCCGGCCGGGCCTCCGGGGGCAGCGGCCGGCGAATATCTTCTGCCGGGGGCTCCCCGGTACCGGGAAGACGACCTGCATCCACCACCTCTTCGCCCAGATCAGGGATGCCTCGCAGACCCTGATCCCGGTGTACGTGAACTGTCAGCAGAACAGGACTGCATTTGCGGTCTTCTCCACGATCTACCGGGAACTGGTCGGCCATGCACCCCCAAGCTCCGGCGTTCCCCTCAGGAAACTGGTGGATGCCGTCGCAAAGGCGCTTCAGTCCGGGAGAGAATCCGGGGGAAAATCTGGGAGAGAATCCGGGAGAGAATCCGGAAAACGATCAGAGAGGCAGGCACCGGCACAATCCCAGAGACAAAACCAGAAAGGATCCGGGAGACCTGTCCTTCTTGTCTGCCTTGACGATATCCACCACCTGATCCATGAGGGGACCGACACCCAGATCCTCTCCTCGCTCCTGCGGATCCACCTCGACTATCCCGGCTGCCGTGTATCGGTCATCCTTGTCGAGAGCGATCTGGCACTTGACATCTCCCGCAGGCTGGATCCATCGGTCATCTCGAGCCTCTGCTCAGAAGAGGTCTTCTTTCCCCCCTATACTGCAAACCAGATCCGGGGCATCCTGAGGGAGAGGGCACGGCAGGCGGCCTATCCGGGGGCGATATCGCCTGAGATCCTCGACCTGATCACCCACAGGACCAAATCGACGGAGCCGGGCGATCTCCGGGTCGGCATCGACCTCCTGAAACGCTCCATCCTCAGGGCCGAACGGGCGGCCCACACCACCGTCACCGAAGAGGACGTTGCCGCCGCCTACGGCGATGCCCGCCTCACCCACCTCCGGGGCCTCGTCTCGGTCCTCACCGAAAAGGAGCGGACGCTCCTCTCGGTCATCGCCGGGATGGTCGAGGAGAGTGAGATGGCAGCCAGGAAAAGGTATGAGGAGGACAGCGAGTATCGGGAGCGTGGGGAGTATGACGGCTCCAGCGGGTATAGCGGGTATGGAGGGTATGGAAGGTCTGAAGAGGATGGAGGATATCAAGGATATGGAGAGGATGGAGGATATCGAGGATATGGAGAGTATAGAGAGTATCTCGAGCCCCTGCCCCCGACATCCGGCCGGATCTTCTCGCGGCTCCAGGAGGTGCTGGCAGCCGGGCATTACGAACGGCTGCGGCAACAGCGGGAACACCGTGAGCAGGGAGATCAGCGGGAACACCGTGAGCAGTACCAAAAACTACAGCCGCAGCGAGCCGCCGAACCGCAGTCCGGAGAGCTGGCGGCATGTGCCGAGCCCGAGCCGGGATACCGCACCGGCAGTTGCCCTCATGGAGCGGATGCCCGGATGCAGGATGAACAACAGCGCACCGAGCACCACCTCACAGAGACCCAAACCCCTGAACACGAGTACCCTGAGCTCCATCATCCCGAGACCGAGCCCCCCACTCACGCCATCTCCTATACCACCTTCTACGAGCTGCTCAGATCGCTTGCCACCTATGCCCTCATCAGGATCACGATCCGGCAGGCGAAGGGGCGGACGAGCGAGGTCACCCTCCGGTACCGGGCGAGCGATGTGAGGAAGATGCTGGAGAGGAGGTGAGGTTTCGATAAGGATCGGGGAAAGAAAGAAGATGAAAGGATGAGATTGCGACAAAAGCACTCATCTTATTTCATTGCTTATTTGATTGATTATGGGAGTTATTTCTTGTAAATAGACACGAAACATCGAGATACAAAACAACTATGTAGTACAAATACTAAGAAGTGATTATTATGACTGCCGAGGCTAAAAAAAGAATTTATAACCCAGTTACCGGCAAATATTACGAAGTTCGTCAGAGATCAAGTAAATATGGACAGAAAGGTCAGATCACCGGACTTTGGAGTTCATCCACAAAAAGAGAGTAAGGAAAGGATGTATTCACCTCAAAAAAAGCTTAATCTAGGTCTTTTTTATTGATACCATCATCATTTAGCATTGGACTCTGCGCAAAGGGAGAATTCTATTTGATTGTTCATTAAAAAAGATGGAACTCCAGATCCTGATAAAAATGAGGCATCTTTCACAGCCCTTTTACAGCCGTATGGTTTCAGATGCCTTTTTCGAGAGTCGAATAGCCTCCTGGAGCAGCTCACGCCCTTCTCTCGTATCATATGGTTTTTTATTATATCTGTGGAAGGTGAGAGCGTCCTCTCCAGTTAGTTCAAGACCTAATTCAATCTCTTTTGCCATGAGAAGCCTCATTAATGATTTGATGAAGAAGTCGCAGGTTGGGGTTGTTCTTCTGGTTGTAGTATTCTCATGAGCAACTATAAAGACCTGACTTTCCGGTTTTATACACCCCCTTTAGAACTTAGATATATTTTCGAATTTGCTTTGCTAAAGCATATGCTAGTTCGACGGGGACAGCATTACCCACCATCTTATATCCATCAGCTAATGACGTATAGTAAAAAATAAAATCATCTGGAAAAGTCTGAATTCTTGCACACTCCCTTACCGAAAGCCGGCGATATAAATTCTCTGAGCCGGATATAAAAATATGCTTATCTTTATGAATTTTTTTCATTGGAGGGGCTTGCGGATGAATTGGAGCATGCCGGCCACCTGCCTGTATTGTGAAGCTTTGCTCATTCCATCCTCTAACCCTATTCCTTGACAAATAAATTGTTGAAAAGTTACCAATGAAATATTCATGGTTAGGCACTCTGCAATAATTCCCGTTAGTCCGATTTTTTTCAAGAGCTGGAATGGCCGTATCCGTTAAATCGCCAATTGCCTCTTGTAATGTAATCTTCTTGTTTGAAGGAGGTGGGAATTGAAAGTCAACATTGAGATCATGCCGAAATCCGACATAGAAGACACGCTTCCTATCTTGAGGCACATTGTATTCCTTTGCATTTAGCATTTTGATGAAGACATCATAGCCTTTGCCAGCGGTTGAAAACAGGTGAGTGATGTTTCTTACAGCCTGTGAGTTCCTTTTTGCCATCATGCCCGAGACATTCTCTGCAACAAAAAATTTAGGCTGCTTATCCTTTAGGATACGGATAAATTCAAAGAATAACTTTCCCCTATCATCATTAATGCCTCGAAGTGCGCCAGCCTCAGACCAGCTCTGGCAGGGTGGACCGCCGATTATGCCATCACATTCAGGCAAGGAAGAGGAAGGGATTTCTCTAATATCACCAGGAATAAGAGTGTTTTCATGATTCTTCTTATATGTTTCCCAAATTGTCTTATCAAACTCATTTGCGGCAACGATTTGAAAGCCGGCTTTTTTAAAGCCTAAGTCCATGCCTCCTGCTCCAGCAAATAAGGAGATTAGATTCATAATAAACATCTATATCTTAAAAGATATCAACTTCGCTTTTTTTAGTTTTGCAGGATTATCAGGTGTTTTGATCTCGATATCCTTAAATTTCAGATCGGGTGTTGCCTTTACCATTTTTTCAAATAACTTTCGATCACTTAAGCTGAATGATTTATATTTTTCATTATTTATCAAAGCCATATAGTTAAAATCTTTGGAATCATCTGAACGATAGAAGTCCTTGAAAACTTTCATTGGGTTTTCAATGCCCCACATTCCTCGAATTCGCAGATGTGTAATTCCTAAGGGATCTACTTTATTAACTCTGCCCAATTCTTTTGTCTCAGAAAATTCTACGCTAGTTGTTGTTGAAATGCCAGCAGAAACTGTTTTTTTAATTCTCTCATATATTTCAGCACTTGCAGCATAGTCAATTCCATAAAACATGCATAAGCTGGATAATTTATTGCCTTTGACTACACCAACTGCATAAATAATATCCTTTTCATCCCAAACTTCACATTCCCGGCAAGCGCTCGTTATCATAGAACTGCTGGAAAAAAGCTTTGCCTTTGGATAGGATGAGTTTAAGGCTAGCCCAGAATTTATATTTTCAATCTTTTTCACCTCAACGGCATCGCCTCCTTTAAGGATAAAGTCTGGAGGGTGATTCTGGGTGCCCAGATAGCTAAAAAAATTACTAAAAGCTAAATCACGTTTAATTTTATCCGTTTCTTTGATTGTTCCTGAAAACATATCCTTAACATATTCTTCGAGGGCCTCTCCCATGTTATTTGCTCTATTATGGCTGGTATAATACTCATTAATCTCTGTAATGGGTGTTTTTACAATATTCATGATCGCTATAAGGATATTGGTTTTCACAATTAACTCTCCCGCATCTATATTATCACAGGTGTTGAAGATCCATATATTTATTCATGGAAATAGTGCACAGAAGACCAAAAACCTTATTATTTTTTTCGCGATATTCAAGCCAATGACTGATATCTTCTCGAAAGAGCAAAGAAGTAAAATAATGCGTAATATCAAATCGCAGGATACTAAGCCGGAGCTGGCAGTCAGAAAGTTTCTTTTCTCTCATGGATTTAGATACAGGCTTCACCGCAAGGATCTTCCCGGAAAGCCTGATATTGTCCTTCCAAAATATAAGACTGTAATTTTCGTTAATGGATGTTTCTGGCATGGGCATGGATGTAAAATTGGAAGCGGAAAACGGAAGCCACAAACTAACATTGGCTATTGGCTCCCGAAGATAGAGAAGAATATTGCAAGAGATAAGGAAAACTATGCCAAGCTCACATGCGATGGTTGGGATGTCATAGTAGTCTGGGAATGCCAGACAAAAAAGAATGAAAATTTAAAACATATTTTTCATGAGCTAATTGAGCAAAAAAATGCTAATTTTTCTGATTGAGTAGAGAATAATGATCGCATTCACATAAATAAAACAACAAAGAGACGTCAGTTACTTTAGGATAATATTTCTTGCACAAAATTTGGATCAATTGCGAATATTGTCGTGGATCGATTTTCTTTATAGCTATGCATATTTAGATCACCATCAAGCGACATTGCCGCTATATCGTTATCATCTTCTCTTAGTACTACATGCCAATCTGGATTCAAGCCACGGATGGAACTCACCACATTAGTATTTCTATCCTTTATCCTTACATGAAACAATCCATTTCCAAGGGTTACTTTTTCAACAATGCTCCCAATTACATCGTTGGGCCAACGTGGATCAGGAACTTGCTGACGGCTAATCCAATAATTTGGACAAATAGGCCTATATTGGCAATAAGAACAGTTATCTGGATCCGGAGATGAAAAAATTAGATACATATCTTTTAAATCATTCTCTTTGTTTTGTATTTTAGAATTTATATAATTAAATAGAGTCCTTGCCTCTTCCATTAGTGCATTGCATTCAGAAGCGGTGAAAGAAATATCGTGCTTTTTGCCATCTAGGTCAATAATTAACAATTGATCTGGCCAATATCCATACTCATCGAAGAAGAGCCTAGCATAGAGTTTCAATTGTGTTTTATATTCCTCATTAATTTGTCCGCTTCCATCTTCTTTTAACAGTTTTCCTGTCTTGAAATCAACGATAGCTACTTTATCATCCAAATGCATTATCGCATCAATATATCCGCCAACAATTTTATCGCTAGACTCTAGCCATTTTTCTGAGCCAAAAGGGGAGGTATTATACGGCTCATTCATAATGCTTTTTTCATTATTAGGTAAAATTACTTGGCTTATTGTGCGCCAGCACTTTTTAACTTTAATATCAAAGTGATATGCTTTTTCACTTAAGGGGAAATGGCGCTTATTTATCCAATGAGAATAAAGGGATTCATCTTGCCGTTGTATTTTCAAATCCAGATGGTTGTTAAAGTCTTCAAGGGTTTTAATTTGCCCATTATTTGCATCATCAAGCAATTGATGCAAAATAGTCCCTAAAATTGCTTGAGGATTGAGGGGTAGGAAAGCATCTTGCTGATTAGATGCTAATATAGAACGTAGATTGCATTTTTTTAAAAAAGTGAAGTGGCTTGGGCTTATCCTTATAAGAGGTCTCAATTGAATTAATCCGGATAATCTCCACCTTTCATCCATAAAATTAATCATCTCCACTTATAAGCCATTTATAGCAAGTGCTTGGCCTTCTCAATAAATTGAAGGTATCAATATAAGTTATCTTTGAGGATTCGCATTCGGCGCTTGCCTCAGCTAATATGCTCCGAGGATTATATGTATCCCAGAGCGGATGGCAGATAATTCCAATATTATCGTCTTTACGCACTATAGGAAGATGCCCATTTTCAGAAAATATGCAATTATATGCATCTCCAAAATCTTTTGCAAGCTGCCTGGCGAAATTAAGCCAGTTATCAAGCTCTGGATATCTAGATTCATTTCCAAGCATTTCTATCGAATCGATTCCGCAGTTATGAGAGGGATCATATAGAATTCTTAGATAGGATATGCCCAGCCTCCAATCTAAAAGGCTATTATACTGCATTTTATTATACGACATGAGGCACTTATAACAAGCGGATTTACACTCAGTCCTATGGTTTTCTGATAATAAGGACCAAGAAAAGGAATCAATATCAATCGGATTAACAATCGATTGTAGAATATCATTCCAATTATTTGAGATCCAGTTTACAAATCCAGCTCCATTTTGTAAGCGGTCAGCAAATGCAATTTCACCTATTAATGAGTCGCCGACCCGGCTTATACTATATTTTGTAACCTCAATTTCTTCAGGATCAATATCCAGATTGCTCGCAACCTGGCTTTGAATTATAAATGCAGCAGAGTATAAAGCGGCCTTAATAGTTGATTTTTTTGACAATGGATTGAGTGTTATTCCTTTTGGGATTAGATTAGGCTTAATTTTTAAGATATCGGTTGATT
>NZ_JARVGN010000004.1 GCF_029762515.1 Methanocalculus sp.
CCCCTCTTTGACAATGCGATCCATTAACCTCAATATAGGGTTTCAATCCCTATCGGGTTTTCTAAGTTCTTGCGACCCCTCTTTGACAATGCGATCCATTAACCTCAATATAGGGTTTCAATCCCTATCGGGTTTTCTAAGTTCTTGCGACCCCTCTTTGACAATGCGATCCATTAACCTCAATATAGGGTTTCAATCCCTATCGGGTTTTCTAAGTTCTTGCGACCGGCACGCCAGGGCGTTCCTGTGGGGCGGCCTCAAGGTTTCAATCCCTATCGGGTTTTCTAAGTTCTTGCGACGCCCGACGAAATATTTGGCAATCACCCGATCACCCGGTTTCAATCCCTATCGGGTTTTCTAAGTTCTTGCGACAGGGAAGTCATAATCGGTACCACTCATTCCATCAGCCGTTTCAATCCCTATCGGGTTTTCTAAGTTCTTGCGACCTGATTTAATGTCGTCATTTAGATCACCTGTACCCTGCGTTTCAATCCCTATCGGGTTTTCTAAGTTCTTGCGACCCCGCCCCTTCCGCTGAAACAGCGCCGATTGCGGGTGTTTCAATCCCTATCGGGTTTTCTAAGTTCTTGCGACCCCTTCTGCAGTTTATCCAAACAGCCCTTACACAAGTTTCAATCCCTATCGGGTTTTCTAAGTTCTTGCGACTCAATACCCTGCGCATGCTCGTCTGGGCGGGTATCCGGGTTTCAATCCCTATCGGGTTTTCTAAGTTCTTGCGACGGAGGCTCCCGGGACGGTGAACAGGATCATGATCATGTTTCAATCCCTATCGGGTTTTCTAAGTTCTTGCGACCGAGGTGTCGACAGGAGAGGAGAGCGATGCTGCCCCAAGTTTCAATCCCTATCGGGTTTTCTAAGTTCTTGCGACGAGAGAATCATGGACGGCCTCGGCCACCCGCTCGAGTTTCAATCCCTATCGGGTTTTCTAAGTTCTTGCGACATCCTGCATCTTCGGCGGATAGTTGCACGAAAACGCATGGTTTCAATCCCTATCGGGTTTTCTAAGTTCTTGCGACCCCCGGAAATGGTGGAGGATCCGATAATGGTATTGTTTCAATCCCTATCGGGTTTTCTAATTTCTTGCGACGATAATAAAATAAGTGGAGACGACGACGCACGGAAAGGTTTCAATCCCTATCGGGTTTTCTAAGTTCTTGCGACCTCCTCTATTCCTCTTCAAAAGGTCAAAGAACGTAACGTTTCAATCCCTATCGGGTTTTCTAAGTTCTTGCGACCCATCATGCAGGAGACCGGGGAGTTTAAGGAGGTCGTTGTTTCAATCCCTATCGGGTTTTCTAAGTTCTTGCGACAATGATTGAACCTCCCCCGGACGGTCCGGATCACCTTGTTTCAATCCCTATCGGGTTTTCTAAGTTCTTGCGACTCTCCTGCGGGCGGCATCTCGGAACTTTGGCTCTACGTTTCAATCCCTATCGGGTTTTCTAAGTTCTTGCGACCGGGTAGCGACCAGCATGGACGGGGTATTTGGCGGGCGTTTCAATCCCTATCGGGTTTTCTAAGTTCTTGCGACCCTCCATGCTCTCCACACGGAACAGCGGCAAATATCTGTTTCAATCCCTATCGGGTTTTCTAAGTTCTTGCGACAAGACCGGAGATGTTGACTGTCACTGGATGGTAAATGAGGTTTCAATCCCTATCGGGTTTTCTAAGTTCTTGCGACTCTCAAAGAAAGTCGCGATGAAGCCGATCAGGATCACGTTTCAATCCCTATCGGGTTTTCTAAGTTCTTGCGACCGAGGACGGCAGCGGGATCGTGCTGCTGGACCTCGAGTTTCAATCCCTATCGGGTTTTCTAAGTTCTTGCGACTCCCCGACTACGGCGAGCACACCGTCTCGCTCACGTTTCAATCCCTATCGGGTTTTCTAAGTTCTTGCGACAGGCGCAGAAACGCCGGGCGCTTAACTACTACCACAGTTTCAATCCCTATCGGGTTTTCTAAGTTCTTGCGACGTTGCCGACCCCCTGGGTCCCGAGCTCCTCGACCTTGTTTCAATCCCTATCGGGTTTTCTAAGTTCTTGCGACGATGGCTTGAGCGGGCGCTTGTTTGGCGATCGCTTTTTGGTTTCAATCCCTATCGGGTTTTCTAAGTTCTTGCGACGGCTACGGGATCTACGTCCACGAGCGCCAGGATCTCGTTTCAATCCCTATCGGGTTTTCTAAGTTCTTGCGACACGCGAACCGAGAAGACGAAGCGGATCCTCCCGGACGTGTTTCAATCCCTATCGGGTTTTCTAAGTTCTTGCGACGTCAGGGAGGTGGCCGATTCCGCCCGGCCGAACAAGTTTCAATCCCTATCGGGTTTTCTAAGTTCTTGCGACTCGTGAAAGCCCCCAGCGTTCCGGCCTCGAATCCGGTGATGTTTCAATCCCTATCGGGTTTTCTAAGTTCTTGCGACCCCGCTGCCGCTGCCTCCTCGGGCGGGGGCGATATCCGTGTGTTTCAATCCCTATCGGGTTTTCTAAGTTCTTGCGACCTCGCCGATATGTGCGATCCACCGCTCGTCCGCCGTTTCAATCCCTATCGGGTTTTCTAAGTTCTTGCGACGTCACAGGAAGGGTTGCAATCGGGGTTGCAGGGTCTGGGGTTTCAATCCCTATCGGGTTTTCTAAGTTCTTGCGACCAGGAACGATACGGCGGGCAGCTGCAAGAGATATACGTTTCAATCCCTATCGGGTTTTCTAAGTTCTTGCGACCTGCGAAATGTGCAGCACCTCAGTCGGCATCCAGGGCGTTTCAATCCCTATCGGGTTTTCTAAGTTCTTGCGACACCGAAGTAACCACAATGAGCTGATACATATGGCACGAGTTTCAATCCCTATCGGGTTTTCTAAGTTCTTGCGACAGCTCAGGGCGTCCGGGCGTGTGGAAGGCCCCCACGTTTCAATCCCTATCGGGTTTTCTAAGTTCTTGCGACCTCGGAAAACTCACCGTCAAAGACGTGATGAAAAGGTTTCAATCCCTATCGGGTTTTCTAAGTTCTTGCGACGTCGGTAATGTCTATATGGGAGGATTCGCAGGATCTACTGTTTCAATCCCTATCGGGTTTTCTAAGTTCTTGCGACATTGATTACGGCGTCGGTTGCGTGGTCTTTGGTGGTGTTTCAATCCCTATCGGGTTTTCTAAGTTCTTGCGACCAAACATACGTGCCCCATATGCAAAAGTTTTGTTTGGTTTCAATCCCTATCGGGTTTTCTAAGTTCTTGCGACACGGCGAGAAGGTGCAGAAAGCCGTTTTTAACTACTGGTTTCAATCCCTATCGGGTTTTCTAAGTTCTTGCGACCATAGGTGCTGGAGTTGTCGGCGATCCCGCATACGTGGGTTTCAATCCCTATCGGGTTTTCTAAGTTCTTGCGACCCAGCGCCAACAGCGTGATCAACAACGGCATGCTCGGGTTTCAATCCCTATCGGGTTTTCTAAGTTCTTGCGACTTCGGAGCGTTCAATGTCTCCAGCGACACCGCAGACGTGTTTCAATCCCTATCGGGTTTTCTAAGTTCTTGCGACCATCAATTGTGCCGCTGGCAGAGCACCGGAGTATCTGTTTCAATCCCTATCGGGTTTTCTAAGTTCTTGCGACTCGTGTTCTACCCGACCGCCTACGGTGCGATCCTCGGAGTTTCAATCCCTATCGGGTTTTCTAAGTTCTTGCGACTCCTGCACGTCCTCGACGACGGCCACCACGACCCGGTTTCAATCCCTATCGGGTTTTCTAAGTTCTTGCGACCGGTGGACCTGTTACCAACAGATCGACCATATGGGCATGTTTCAATCCCTATCGGGTTTTCTAAGTTCTTGCGACTTTAAAAATCCGTTGTCGTCGTCCTTGTACACCGCGTTTCAATCCCTATCGGGTTTTCTAAGTTCTTGCGACGATGGCCTCGAGGCAGCAATGGGCCTCAAAGCATTCAAGTTTCAATCCCTATCGGGTTTTCTAAGTTCTTGCGACTCCCTCGATAATGTGGCGATCATTCACCCCGAAATGCGTTTCAATCCCTATCGGGTTTTCTAAGTTCTTGCGACTTTTTCCCATTCTTCCCCGTCCCCCACGGAATAAAGAAGTTTCAATCCCTATCGGGTTTTCTAAGTTCTTGCGACCCTATCGACCGTGCAATGCTGCTCAATATCGCCACGGAGTTTCAATCCCTATCGGGTTTTCTAAGTTCTTGCGACGCACCGAGCACAATAGTATTGTTTCGCCATTGTCATGTTTCAATCCCTATCGGGTTTTCTAAGTTCTTGCGACCATCGCCCTGATCGGGCAGACCAAGGCCGACGTGCGGGAGTTTCAATCCCTATCGGGTTTTCTAAGTTCTTGCGACGCATTCTCGGGGGCACCTGATGACGACCGTGTACGTGGTTTCAATCCCTATCGGGTTTTCTAAGTTCTTGCGACACGTTCTGACAAACTCACCCCTTATCGAACTCGGCGTTTCAATCCCTATCGGGTTTTCTAAGTTCTTGCGACGTCAAGGAGCTCAGCGAGCCGACCGCATTCGTATTTGTTTCAATCCCTATCGGGTTTTCTAAGTTCTTGCGACTCAAGTATTATCTCTCAAGCCAGCACGGGAACACCTAGTTTCAATCCCTATCGGGTTTTCTAAGTTCTTGCGACACGCCTATTTTGTGCCGGAAATACATTCGGACGCCGTCGTTTCAATCCCTATCGGGTTTTCTAAGTTCTTGCGACTTTGAGGCCATAGACGCGGCTATAGGTGTCCTTCGGAGTTTCAATCCCTATCGGGTTTTCTAAGTTCTTGCGACCCCTGTATCATCATGGCGAGTTCGAGCGGGATCCCCGTTTCAATCCCTATCGGGTTTTCTAAGTTCTTGCGACTGCCCCCTATTTTCGGTCTAATCGCGGGTTTAGAGGAGGGAACGTCGTAAATTTTTACATCAAAATCATGACCGTCTGCTGTACCTGGATATGATAAAGGGTCATGAATTTCTATGCAAACAGAATCTATCTGGTTTATGTGGTATCACGTTTTTGATCAATGATCTCAGACAACATTTGAAACATTTTCCGGAGAGCGTTCCCCGATCTCTAGAATCTTTTCGACGCATCTCTGGCACAATTCGTAGAAGCGGACTTTGTCGTGTTCTTCGATGACGCTTTGGATCTTTACTTTCATCTGCACCAGCTGTACGTCAGTGAGCTCAAGCTCGAAGACGCTGTACTGCTTCCAGGCTCCATAACTTTCGAGGATGCGGAATACCCTTCGCCGAACCTTGTCTTTTGAGATGTCATATGTTACCACGATCCGCATAACCATCACCTTGTAAAGACCAGGGGGTGGTACTGCTTCATCTCGCCCGTAATTGCTTTTCGAAGAAGGATTGCCTGCATGATCACCGACCGACGTTTTGTTACAGCGTACTTGAATTTCGGGTGATTGAACGTCTCCTTCATGTAATCATCGTACAACGAGAGATATTTCTTAAGAGCATGATCCTTGAGTCGGTTATCCGATCCAAAATCATCATGATCGAGGATTCGCTGGTTCACCAGTCGCAGGGCGAATGCATCGCAGAATATCGGCCTGAACTCTTCTAATAGATCGAGAGCAAGCGCCGGCCTCCCGTGTCGGTCGGTGTGCATCACCCCAATATAAGGATCGAGATTATACTGCCGAAGCCCACTCATGACCTCGTTCTTCATCATCGCATACGTCAGCGATAAAAGGGAGTTGAGGTGGTCTTTTGGTGGTCGGCGAGTGCGTTTTTCAAATATCCATCCCTCGATTAAGCACTCATTCAGATGCGCAAAGTAAATGCTGGCTGCTTCACCCTCAACTCCCCGAAGTTGGTTCATTCCTGCTGCACCCAGAACCTCAAATTCAAGCTCCTTCAACCTTTTTGGAGGTTTTATTTTCTTTCTGGCGAGCAGCGTTCTTGAATTCCGTATCTTCGCCCCGACGATCACTTTAGAGATTGCCAGTGCTCTCTCGGCATTGAGCGCTGCTTGGTGCCTGCGGATTTCTGCAATGGTGTTGTGGTCGGGGGAGAACGAACCGACATACTTTCCATACCGTGTGAAGTAGTTCACCACCATTCCATGTCTATTGCATTTTGAAAGGAATGGCGTCGAAACGGAAACATTTCCGAAGATATTTACGGTGTTGATCTTCTCCAGCGGAAATGAACTCAACACCTCGCCGCTTTCTCCATATTTTACGACAAGCCGCCCGCCGTCAATGCCAATACGGCTGCCCTGTGCGGCGACATATACCACGTCATCGTCAAACAGTCCTTCTGAGGCTTTGATGATGCGGAAAGCCTCGGCCCCCTGCTCTGCAGCATCGGATGACAATTACTCATGCCTCCTCAAGGATTCTTGCCTCGTACGGCATGCAGTATACCACAACGCTGCACTTGGCGCATTTCCGCGGATTTTCGCAGAACCCGGGAATTGAACCAACACGCATGGCCCTGATCGCATCCACCGTATCCACAACCTTCCTGCGGAGGTGATCGGTAATCTCAATCGGGTGGCGCGTGTTCTTTCCGTAGAGGTATATGTAACCGGTAGCAATCCGCTCGCCGAGGTGCTCTTCCAGCAGCATAGCATATGCTGCCAGCTGGACGAGGTCGTTTTCATAGTATGATGTGCCGCGTTTCCGCTCGACAGGAACGAGCACTCCGTTTTCCTGCTCGATCAGGTCGACCCGACCGTGGAGATGAAGATGTTCTGATTTCAGGTAGAACTCTCGATACCACCCTCCCCGGCGCCCCTGGTAGGAGTGTAGCCCGCGGCCATCAGCAAGGTGGACATTGATCTCCTGAGTCTGGTAGAACATGAGGTAATAAAGGCGACGGGGGCAGTAGAGGTACTGGTTGAGATCAGAGATGTTTACGAGGCACCGGTTCATTCAATTCCTCTTTTTCGGTTGAACTCATACACTGCACAGTCTGCATACAGAGCATCAAGCCCAAGTGCTAGACTCCCATCCTTAAAATTGATGAGCATCGTATAATCATCAAGATCATAGAGACGTTTTGATTGAAATCCTGAGTGAGATACATATCTGCAAAAAATGCCCTTTTTCCGAATTGTCTTTGAAACATCTGTAAGGTCGAGAAGTCGATCGTCCTCACTCCGTTGTCGGATTACAGGATGGATCCCGAACATCATTTCAGGAATACGCAATGTGTCTTCACAGTCCATCTGGTTAGGTCGTGCACCGTCGAGTGATACTCGACGTGGGTTTGGATTCATACCGTAAATGATTGCATACCCAACTATACGGTCGGAAAATCCATCAACTTCCTTCCGTTGGTGATCGGGAATTCGCCCTAGAAATGTCTTTTTATCAACGATCTCCATATCAGCCCACCGGAGAAGGAAGAAAAGGCTGTATGTTCCGATTGTCTCTGAACTGGTCTGATAATATGCCAGGGATAACTCGCTGCCCCGGAAGTTACGTAATTCGTCGATTATGTCAAGATGTGTATCGCTCATCTCTTCAAGAGGTATTAACAGGGTCTTCGCATCGGCAGGTGATACGCCTGCATCGCCCAGATAATGAGCATAGATCAGGTCGCATCTCTGTCTGAGATACTCATACCGTATGTCCGAAGGGAGACCCCCTTTCAAAGGTGGATATGCACGGTGATGTTTCATTAACCTGGCTTCATGAGCACCGATACCGGTTGCTTTGCGATAGATAAATTCAAAAGCCTCAAGGTAGCCGTATCGCCATCGGAAATTGTCAAAAACTCGAGGATCCTGCATTGTCCTGCGCAGGTCACCTTCCAGCTGTTGTCGTGATATGCGCTCTAAACAGGAGAAATGACGAACCGCTTCGTCCGGAGCATAGCAGATGGCCTTGTAATGCACATCAGACTTTGGATTTCGCAGCCTTCCGAACCGTTGCAAAAACTCGCTTACCGTATAGGCCGAGAAAACAAGGCGCTGGATGGCAGAATTACCTTTGAAATCAATTCCAACTTCAACCGCTTTATTACCAACGAGAATATCAAATGACTCGGTTATCGGATCTTTCCGAAATCCACTCACTTCACAGATTTTAAAATGAGTATTGTTCCGCAAAATTTCACTGACGAGTGCTACCTCTATGGCACTATCCAGGATTACAGCTGTCCTGAAGTCCTCTTTGAATGATAAAAAATCATCCAGGTGCTGTATGAAATGTTCTCCTGATCGAAATCGCAGTCCATGAAGGAATTCAAGATCCACTTCGGGCAGGATCAATCTTTCATCGACTACTGGATAATCACAGCGAGCATCCGCCACAATAGGTTGGACACCGATTATATCCCGGATTTTTGCCAGTATCGAATGTTCGGGTGTTGCGGACAAAAAAATAAATTTCTGCATATTCACAGCGTTTGACAGCAGCAAGTCATGCAGAATGAAGAGAATTAGATCTCTCTGTCGAAGATCGTAGAGGTGAAATTCATCGAAAATAACAGTTTTCAAGAAATTTTTCACCGCGGAAGGGAGATAGCCATTGTAGTAGTAACCTTTGAGCGCGTAGACGAAGATATCCGGATTTGTCACCACGATTCCACTACCGGATCGAAACATCGATCGAAGCAGATCTTCCAGAATATCGCCTCGTGTCATCCGGGGCGTTTCAGAACTATCACGCATTATTCCGAGTGTATTTGCTGTCACAAATTCGACTCTCGTCTGTGAACCCAGATGATCGCGCAGCGCGGTTATCGTTCTGAATTGGTCTTCTGCAAGGGCATTCGTCGGGTAGAGCGCTATAACAACACCAAGGTCCCCGAACAGTGCCGGAATCGCCCAGGAATCGGTTTTCCCGGATCCTGTCGGCGCTGTAAGAAAAAGAAAAAAATTGTCGAGATTCTGAATCGTCTCGCGTGCGATTACCTGATGTCCATAGGGGAGAAGAGAATCGAAGAGGGGTTCGGTGTTGTAGCGAGGGATTGACAAACCCTCAACGATCACACCCGATGCCTCCGCAGAAATCTAATACCTGCCGGGAACACAACACCGCTTGTTGGCGTTTTTCCATCAAGTGTCAGGTACTGACCGGTAAATCGACCTCGTTCGATCACATCGAACGGCTGCATCCGACGGAACGAGATATCCCCAACAGGCATCTCGGCGAGATCGTCGACAAGGACCGGATGATTCATAATGAACTCACCTGCAGCTGTGCTGACGGGAATCTCTTTCCACTCAATGAGCGACTTTGAACGCTTCTTCCCAATCCGTATATAGGGTGGCATATCGGGCTCTTTTCCGTCGAATGTAAGTACGTAGAACCGAAAACGTGCCCCGGGCTGAATCTGCTTTCTGGTTCCAATCTTTCCGGTTGGAGAATTCATCTGCTTAGCAGGTCGGTTTGACTGTATGTAGTCGTCACTACGCGCGTTCGCGAGCTCACTTGTATAACGGATATTTCCAATCGGCTGCGCAGGGCTTACGTATAGAGTTGAGGCAATGTCACTGGTATCTTCGACATACGATGGCTTCTGCTTCTTCGCTCGCTTATTCACCGGCTTGTTGACATAATTGCCCCGGGCATATCCAAGTGCGTAGTACAGAGCGGTGTTCAGGATGATCGGCCGCGTCACATAGTTGTTGCCGGGTTCCAGCGAGGCGAAGAAGAGCTCGCTCATGAGTTCGAGAACACCTTCAAATGCGCGAACAGATGCATCTCCACCCGAACCCGGGAATTCAGACATTGCAAACACCTTTAATCAGCCGAAACGTATTCGCCGACTTTTACTAGCTGTGTTTCGAGAATCTCTTTTACGACCGCGTCATCTTTCATTTCGGACAAAACTTTACTGACATAGTCTGTATCGAATTTGTCATGCTTTACCCGCTGCTTCTCCGCAAGGCTCTCATAGACACTGACAGCTGCTTCACACACCATGTCAAGGGAGAGCGTGTCTGCAGTCAGAATCCCTTTGAGTTTCTCTCGATCTGCGGATCCTGCAAGAGCCATTGCAACCCCACGAGTCACTTCGAGGCTCGAGGGCCCTTCACGGTAACCAGCATAGACACCAAGGATGTGATTACGTACCTTGCCAAACCGAGTCCCGGTCGCACCATAACGGGTATTCCGATCTGTGATATTTAGGAAGAAGAGAACTTCCTCCGGAGTAGCATCTTTTAAAGTCACAACACAGGGAAAGAGAGTACCTTCCTTAAAGAAATCAGGCTCCCGGATGCCAGACGTTGGTGACTTTGCATAATTGTCACCGGGTGCATTCTGGAAATACTCTTCAACAATTGTGCTTATCGACCGGATCGAATATGCTTCATCATACATCACGCGCGATGTAATACTGATGCCTTCATCGGATGCTGCACTGCCAAAGAGGGCACAATCCGGGCATCGCTGGCACATTTTTGTAACTTCCATCGAACACCCGTCCCAGACACCTTTTTTCATAACGCTGTTCATCTGTTCGGAGATGAGCGTTCTCTGGAGTGCTTTTGCCACTCTTCGGTCGCTTGCAACCTGCTTTCGCCCGAACAGCTTTCCGACAGTCGCCTCGGTATCACCGATTCGAATTACAGCGGAATTTGCCTCGGTCCCATCTGTGGTAAACCGTGCTGCACTCTGAAGCTCCCTCAGAATCAACACACTCACGTAGTTCTGACGTGGTTTTCTCTCAGGCTTTTCTAGCGTATAGTCTGCAATCTTTTGTTTGAATTCATCAATTTTTGTGGACATAATCAGTTCCCTCCTGACGTGGCCTCTGCTTTTTGTGCCTCAACCTTCTCTTGCTTCTTGGCCTCGATGCTTGCCTTCTCTCGCTCATATGCCGCTCCGCGATACTCAAGCGTGGCTGAATAATAGCCATCACTCAGATCGTTCGCAGCTCGCTTCAGTTTCCCGGGATTTCCATCAAATAATCCGTAGAACACATGATCCACAAATGCTTCTGCAAATCTGTGTGTCCGATCGAATTCGTAGAGTCCCGGAACAAGAGAAAACTGATCTTTTCCGGCACGGCGCATCATCTTCAACAGGCGACCTGAAACTGCATCGATATAATCCTCGCGTGAAAATGAACCGTCACGTTTCGCAAGGATCGCTTTCACAGCTTCACGGAATAACTTTTCAACTCGGTGTGGTTCATATCCTTTTGGAATCCCGACGGTCAGACCAACTTCGGATAACTCATGGATTGTCTTAACTGTCATTGTATCTCCTCCTTTACGGTCAAGCCGTAATGCACGGACGACAAGTCCGGGGTGACTGTCATCAACTCTTCGCTCATTCTCAAAACGATACCCCCTCGCTCGGTTAACAAATGCTCCTAACCTGCCGTTCTTTTCGTATTCTCGCAATATGTCTTTCAGGAAGGAACTTCCCGGAAACATTTGGTTTTTGAGTGATTGCAGGTATTTTGGGAACCTCTTATCCTCCATAGCGATCTCATAGCCCAGCGTAATCACGAGCGATGCGAGCTCGATAACATTGCTCAATCGCGTCAGGGAAACTGTGTCCCCAAAGATTCGTTTCACGGTTGTATGTGGTGCATCGAGTTTTACAATCTCGGAAAACTCATCACCATCACTCATGCAGATCGGATTTTCGCCCACAACAACCCTGCACCCGGTAGCTGCCGCAAGAATCAGCCCAAGGTAGGCTCCGAAAAACCAGTACTCGGTGTCATTCTCCCGTATTTTATTAAAGACAATATCATACGTCGTGTAGAGGCTCTTATACCCTGAACCGGCATAGCGAAGGACATTCTTCCGGCCGGATTCAGCTATGATGTTTTGGATCAGCAACTCATATTGAGGAGCATCCCACGCCAGAACGTCATATGCAATTGCACGGATGTCCGTCTGGCAGTCTCCATTAAACGTGCTTAAAAAGTGCGAGAACACTTGCGTAAGTATTGGTGTGTAAAAGTAGTCTGGTATAAGGCGGAAGTAAATCCGCTTCTCCCCACCCTTGATCCCATGACCGATGTGCCGGAGGCCCATCTCGATCTCTACCGGTACGGAGACGTACAGTGCAGGTTCTGTCCCTCCTAGTGGCAAACGGTTTGAGAACGAATATCCTAGCATGCTCACTCCTTTTGACAGACCCATTCTCTCATTGTCGTAAGGGGTATCATTTGATAAGCGACAGATGCCACCTCCGTTGCAGTATGCAACGAATTTATCGGCTTTATTCTCAAACGCTTGATACAGCATAGTGCCATTGAAATCAAGGTTTTCCGAAATCCATACGAGGATCTTTTCCTTGTAGGGATAGAGCAGCCTAGATTCAAATTCTTCAATCTTCTCCGGTCTGATTCTCCTTACGTAACTCAAAATACGGGACTCTAAATAGTCGATCTTCTCACCCAAAGTGCGGATATCAGCAAACCGAACTCCGTCGATGTCCCGGGTGAGAAGGTCGGAGGCGATAATGTATGAGTAGTTCCAGAACCCACCAACACGGTGATGGTCATCTCCGTTGTGGGTCTGGGCATACGTTGACAACCGCTCTGCAATCGAAAGATCGACGCCGAACATCCGGCAGGTTTCAAGCACAGGATCGCTTGATGGCAATGCGTCGATCTCAATCAGAGGTTCTATGATCTGCATCCTCAACCCGGAGATTGCCCGGGAATAGGAAATGATGTTTGAATTCCACCCAATATCAATGCCAAAATCATCTTTGATGTGTGCACGATACCCGACCTGACTGGTCATGAGACCGGGTCCGTTTATTACCACGGTTCCTGATACTGCTTTGCCATCAATCTCAACGGAATTGGGTACAAGCGTGAATTTGTTCGGTTTACGCTCCTCGTTGTCGCACTGGATTAGTACGTCCCCGATGTTCACTTCATTCCCATCAACCGTAATTGAAGATATGAACGATTGGGGAATATCAACAACGGATACTGGGGGATACTGTGTATCGGGTTCGCTATTTTTTACTTTGAGCACGTGAGAATTACAATCGACTTCAATCGTTGAACCCATCTGCTGATCTCGCATCACAGCTGCGGCTATGAATGCCTTGGCTACGTTCTCCAATCCAGAATAAAAGAAGAAGACCTTTTCAATTTTGTACAGCCCTTTGCTGCCTTGGACATCAATACTCTTCTGGAGTTCCGATGGATTGGAAATGGCAGAGTGTGAAGAATTCAATACCGACCGGAATTTCTGGTATATTGTTTCAAGATCCTCTCTGCTGTCTAGTGAACAGGCCGCATCTGCCTTCCCTAAGTACAAAACTCCCTTTTCGAAAATAAGGAGAGGAAAAAGTCCTCGATCTGATGCCCATTCGGCGATACCCGTGTGGATGAGGTTCGTGAGGATACCGGTAGCCTCTTGAAACGTATGATAGTAAAAGTCGACCGAAGGGTCAATCCTATCGAGCTGTCGTTGCATCGATGTTGTCGCCTGCGGTCGTGCTATACTTGCGAAAGTATCGGCAATGGCAAGCCAGGGGTAGTATAGATGAAATTTTGCAGATAACTCTGTATGGTACCCTATTGTCTTGTGCAGACCGACAGCAACTGACTGGTAGTCATGACTGGAGAGTGCTGGAGCAAATTGTGTTGCACCAAACGCTTCTGCATATCTATAGGCTTCTCGTCGCGATATGTCAAACTGTTCTGTCCATCCTTTCCCGGACAGCTTATGCAAATCGTGAACAGAGAAAAGCGCGATTACTTCCTTCAATTCTTGATCAGAGAGCACTGAATCAGAATCAAGAGAAGCCAGTCCAGTGTTGAGTTCGATGAGAGCCCATATTCCGTTTCTGATGTGGTTGATCATAGATTGATCGACAGGCCCCATCTCAGTGCTCTTGGCAGGGTAGTATGCAACGTGAGACGACCGGATAGCAGGATCCATTATTTCATAGTAGTCTATGAGAACCCTGCGCGGATCCGAGATTTCACCGTGAGCATTTTTCTGAAACCGCTCTTTCAATTCATCGGCAACGAATACACTGGCCGCTGATTTAACATTCATGACCTTTTTCCTCCACATCAACATGAACCTGGCCACATCCCCGGGAAACACTCGAACCCACTCCGCTGAACTCAGAGAAAAACGCAAGAGCAATTACTGCATTCCGAAATGACTGTGGAGCATCTGAAGTAAAGTTATACGCGCATCGTCCGGTAAATCCTTGTTTGAAAATCGGACGAGCGTGACCTCTTGCTTTATCGAAAACGGTACTGACAAGAACACTATGCGTGTCGTACGAACGGGAATTTGGTCTTTCAATCAGGTATCGACCGAGTTCATCTCGATCTACATCCATTCTGTGCCCATCTGGACAAACCTGATTCCACTTTGAAACGATTGAGTTAAATACAGCGATCCTTTGGGGAAACATCTCGGTAACTTTGCTATTCTTAAACTGAATACACGTAGGGGTCCTGAAATCAATCTGTACAGCTGAACTTTTACAGCCCGCCACTCGCTCAAAAAGCTCGTGATATGACACCGTTCTATCCTCGATGTGTTCGACATGTAGAACTCCATTATCCAATGTTATATTACGTTTTTTAAGGAGGATTGGATAGATCATGCTCTGAAAAATCTCTTCCTCCAATGGATGTGTGACTCCGATTCGGATCTTGTATAATTCATCCTGGCTGAGCCGTTTTAAACCTTGTTTACTGGTTTTTAGAAATTTACCAGTCAAGCCACCTATTGAAATTGTATTAATTTGAGAATCGTGGATTTTATTGCTTGTTTCCATATTTATGGATTTAATGAGTGCCAGAAGGGCAGAATAAACTTGATACCCATCACTGTGCGGTACTTCGAACGACGCACCCGGTCTTACTGTGATGCATATCTGACGCACAATAGTAGCTGAGATTTTAATAGAAAAAAATCTTTTGGCCATTTTGAGGGCCTAAATTGCAGAAAAATGCAATCAGAATGTCTAATTTGTCCAGCAATGCATTTATACAGGCTGACGCCAATTTCTCTCAAATGAGGATTTATATCTCTCCGCTGGGCTTTGATACGACGCATCTTGTTTCGCTCCTGTTCAGGCTTGGAATAGAGGGTGGCGATAAGGTGTGCTTGATTCGACCAAAAGATGGGGAAGATGACCGTGCGTTAAGAGCCATCGAAGATGTTCGTGGAATGCTCCGCAAGATCAGCAGCGAAATCCAGCTTGATGTGATACACGTCAATAACCGATCATTTCATGATATGACCGCCACATTACTGGATTTTATCAGGACACTGAATAATAATCAAACATCCGATGGCAAGCTTATTGTCAATCTTTCAGGAGGACCGCGTGAAGTCCTCGTGTCACTCACATTAGCATCGATCGCTTTCTCAGCAAAGATTCACCAGTGTGCAATATTTTCGGATATCAGTAGAGAGCTTGAAACCATTGAACTTCCGCACCTTGGATCACTGCTCGAGGATCGAGCAAAACGAATCTTAGCAGATATTGCTACACATGACCAGACTTCAATGTCTGAAATCGGCAAGCGGTTACAGATATCTGAGAGCACAGTTTCAAGACAGTGCTCAAAGCTTGCCGCGGAAAAATATATCCTTTTCCGGCAGGATGGAAGATACAAAATATTTTCACTCCTCCCAAAAGGAGAAATTGCTCTGAAAATGTAATCTTGAGCAGTTGGATAAGAATACTCCAGATCTTCTTCGAACAAGCCGAATATTGCGTAATTTCCTCACACGTGAGGGGATGTATTGTGATTGAGAAGCCGGCCGGATGATATGGTCCCCCCTCTCCGTTTCTCCCATGTCGCCGCGGATCAACCTTGTGATTTCAATGAGGTCGGCAGGCAAGCGACCAGTCCTGAGCGATGCGGTCGTCTCTGTATCGAGTGTCAGGTAGGTTTGGTATCATTGGAAGACCTATGAGCTCTATTTTTGAGAAAAGACGGGTTAATAACATGTCTTTCCCTCTGACGACTAATCCGTACTCTTTTGAGGTATTTTTGAAAACCGTCTTGCCCGGGACCGGTTTGTACCCGTGCACGTTCGGCGACCCCGAACGTCGTGATGATGGGCCTCTCGCAGCGTCCGGCGGGAATTTGTCCAGGTAAAGATCCGAGGCCTCCTGAGGGTGGCCCCCGCCTCTTCCACAGTTCAGCCCTCCACCGCTCTGCCCGGGCCGACGGTGTCGATTTC
>NZ_JARVGN010000500.1 GCF_029762515.1 Methanocalculus sp.
CAAAATATGTCGGTGTGATCATCGTCCTTGCAGGTATCAAAAATATCCCGCGGATCCATGAGTTGAAAGAGATACGGGATAGCTGCCGTGAGGAAGAGAAAGAGGAGAGGATGCGTGAGGAAGCCCTCAGGTTAGAGCAGGAGCAGTATATGCGGGAGAAAGATGAGATGGAACGGGCGGCACGGGAACGGGCTGAACGTGCAGCCCTTCTCCAGAAGGACGATATCTGGGATGATGAAGAGGACGAGGTACAGTTTATCGCAAACGACGAAATCCCAATGGGCAGAGACGATCAAACCGGGATAGCCTTTGCAGCAGAAGAGCAGAGACCGGGTGAATGGGAGATCATCTCCGGGGAAGCTCTGGTAAATAGGAATGAGGAGGTGATCCTTCCGGAACGCGGGGAGGGAAAGATCGAGAAGAAACTCGCCCTCCCGGGAAGGCAGGCGAAAGAAGTGGCCGATATCTCGCGCCAGACGATGATAGGGGGGCCGGTGAAGCCGAATGATCGGTCGATGGATGCCGGTGCCATCCGGATGAAGGATGCCCCCGCAGAAAAAGGGCGCTATGAAGTTGATCCCGCACAGGGTGCCTTCTCTCTCCCATCCAACGTCCGTGCACGGGACGATTCGTTTGAGGCAAAGGCAATCGCCCTGAAATCCCACTTCTCCCGTCCAAGCGATACCGCGTTTGAAGGAGGAGAGATCACCGTCAGGAGAGCCGCATCCCGGCCAAATGATGATGCGCTGATCGGACGCGGGCGTATTGGTTTCAGCAACACCGCGAGGCCCGATGATTCGGCATACATCGGTCGAACGGGATCTATCCAGGTTGGAAAACAGCCTGCACCTAAAGATGAGGTCTCAGGCGGCCGTGTCAACAGGAATCTGCCCCGTCCGCGTGATGAGGTGAAGAGCCGCTCCAGGTTTGTGGCCATAGGCGGGAGTTCGTCAACAGAACAACAATCCGATGACGATGATGACGGAATCACCTGGATATAGAAGAGGAAGATAAGAAGTGGGTGCTCCTGTTCGCAAGGTCAGCACCAGTTTATTCTGAGAGGATCCGGGATATCGGGATTGTGCCTGCACCAATCTCTGTCTTCATTCTGATTCCGGATTCATATGCCCTGCCGATCAGGTTCATCCCGCTGTAGATGACAATGGATGACTGGTAGGGATCTTTTGGGACATTCAGAATCCCTGAACCTGCTGCAACCGGGAGATGGAAGCCGTTCTGCCTGAGCGACTCCATGATCTCGTCAGCCTTCTCCATTGCCGTTATCGGAATATTCCTGATATTGGCAAGGGCAACCCCGTCTCCGGTCCGGATCAGGTTGCCTATTGAGACCATCTCCGCATACAGGAAGAGCTGAAGCGGGTCGATCGTCGTGCCCTTATATCCGATGAGGTGGTTGAAACCCAGAGGAATTCGCTGTTTGTGGTTGAGACATCCCCCATATGCCATCCTGACAGGGATGCCGTTATGCTGGAAGATGCCATCCAT
>NZ_JARVGN010000501.1 GCF_029762515.1 Methanocalculus sp.
CTTGGTAACCAGCACCTCGGCGGCGGGTGCTGAGAAGAGTTGGAGTTCAACCGTCTGCCCGTAGGGGTTGGTGGTTGTCCATTGGACATCGCCCGTCACGGTACCAGTGGTGCTCTCTTCCTTGTAAGGGAGATCAGTCCAAGCAATTCCAATTCCATTGCTGCCCACGGTCAGGTCACCATTGACATGTCCGATTTCTGAGATTGTATAGCCCGTTGTCGGGGTAATGGAGAGGCTTGATGGGCGGAAGATGGAACGGTAGATCCACGGTTCGCTACCTTCAAGTCGGTCTATCACAACAAAGTATTCCTTGAAGGGGAAAAGCACGGTGCGGTCGTAGTTGATGGGTGAAGAGAGTGAATACGTGGTACCCCAGCTGTCTCCAATCACTCTTGTTATCGTGGCAGTCGCCGAGAGTGCTTCCATCCAGTCGGTCTCAATAATTGCATCCAGTGAAACGGGAGTAATTATGCCATTTGTACTGCCTTTGAATAAACCACGTGCAGTGCTATCCGACCACGATCCCACGCTGAAAGGAACCCTCGGATTTTCGATCATGATTGCGTTGTGTGAGATATCATAGTGTCCATAATACTTGTTAAGTACGTGTTTCTCCTCCCCGCCATCAGCGAGCAAGAGGTCGCCGTGACTGAAGTATTCAAAGGAGAGCTGGTCGTGGTGCATTGCATCCCGATTACTCCGAGTATGGACATTGAATGTTATAAGCGAGAGCCAGTTAGCGTCTCTTGTCCAGTCGCTGCGGAAGACCTGATAAATGGCATTTGCGTTCAGAATGCTGGTATAATCGGATGGCGGAGCGCGAGTGATACTACTGGTGTCTTCGACTGTAAAGTAGTTGAGATAGTCGGAGGATGCACACAATGTCCGGGTGTAGGGGAGTTCGTTTGCAGCGGTGATGCTTTCATGCTGCCAGAGTGCGGCTCCCTTTTCTGAACCGGGCAGCAGATTCACAATAGCATCCAGATACCCTACTTTGACGTTACCGTAGGTGACGTAGTTGTTTTGATAGTGATTTGGCATCGACTCCCAGATCTCTGAAGTGAATGCCCGCTTTGCTTCCGGGTAATCCTCGAAGATGCTGTGGCCATAGAAATGACTGTACGCCTGGAACCAGAGTATGAAGTTGTTAACCACATACCCTTTGTATGCTCCGTTAAGGTGCTTGCCGGAAACCTCATCAAATCCGAACGAAAAGAGGGAGCGGTGGTGGCTATGTAGCAGGTCGTCCTCGAACAGGTAATCAGTGCCGCACCTCAGCCACTCTTCGGGGTTGCCGACGAGGTTGATATTGTTGGGGTTGGTGTAATCTGCAAGCACAAGAGCGGCGACCGCCACATTGGGATATGCCTGTCCATGGTAATCAGCAAATGTCACATACGCTAAGTTTGTCCCATCCTCATTCAGGTCGCGGTATCCTCGATCGATATACGCGGCGAGTTTATCCCGAATGCGGCCATCGGTCGAGG
>NZ_JARVGN010000502.1 GCF_029762515.1 Methanocalculus sp.
GTTCTTTTCAGAGAATCGCTCTCTGCTATTTGAGATTCTGATAGGTTTTTTATTCGGATAGGTTGAGAGTCAATGATTTCTGTCGAAGATTCTAAGCGTAAATCAGGTTTTATATTCAGGATTTCTTTTTTCAGAAGATCTTTTACATTTTTTGAAGATTCAACAGAATATCGCTTTTTAAAGACTTCAAATGCATCTGGTGCTCCAATTTTGGCGAGAGCCGAGACAGCCGCGGAACGCACTGATATTTGAGAATCATCAAGACATTTGATCAGTAAGGGAACGATTTCTCGAGATCGATTCCCATCGACGTGATGGAGGGCGAAGGCCCTGATCTGCGAATCTTTTGTTGTTTCGATTATCTTGTACAATATCGGATCAACATCGGCATCTTTCTTGATTATAATCGCTCGGATTGCACGTTTTGCACTATCCCGGGGATTTTCCAAAGCGATTTTTTCGAGCACCTCAAGTGCTTCTTGAGAACTGATGGAAGAGATTGCATCAATAGCTGCATGTCTAACACGCCGTTCTCTCGAATGCTCCACCTGATATAACGCATGAGGTGGAAATGGAATAAAGTGCTCTCGAATTGTCCTGAGGACTTCCAGTTGAACAGATGCAATGTTGTCCTCCAGCACCCTCTTTAAGAACTCAATATCTATCGGGACATTGCCATTCCGCATCATTCTAACCGCCGAAACACGCGCTGATATATTTCGTGATTCGAGCGACAGCATTGCCTTCTTCATAACATGATTCTGCCATACAGATCGATGAATTTCAGATTTGTTGTCCGCTTTCATCATTTCCGGGCGTTCATTGGACATCACCAAATCCTGATTATCAGAACTATTGGATGGTCTCCCGAGAATCACACTTTCTGGTATCATGAAGATCATCCCGAACAGTCTCATATTTATTTCTTGAAATCGTTCAATTTCAGATTCAACCCTGTTTAAAGCACAAAATGACAAAATATCATGCAGATTAAGAACAAGATACTGCAGTTCGGGGATTGTTCCTGGGCCTTGCATCAGATACCGTTCATACTTCTGATGTTCCTTATTCAGATTGCGTCGTCTGAATCGGTTTCCCAGCATTTCAGGGTCGTCTGCAATTTTATTTTTGATCGATACGTACAATTCATCAGACTCAAGTGCAGGGAGCGGTCCATATACGGTTGAAATATAACTAAGTTGGTGGTTCCCAAAATAGTGCTCTACTTTCCCGGGAGGCATTTCCCAGAATGATGCGATTTTCTGGCAATAATAATGTAATAAGTCTTCCTTCTGAGGTAAAAATCGAGATTGATCTATTGTATTTAGAAATGCTGACCACCCAAGCAGACTAAATCCAAGGGTAGGATCAAAGATCCGGGCATGGATTGGAATGGGGATCAGAGAATAACGCAAATTTATTCGTTTTCCCTCACGCTCATCAC
>NZ_JARVGN010000503.1 GCF_029762515.1 Methanocalculus sp.
CAGATCAAAATACCTGATTATATCTTCTTCCGGTGCTCCTGAGAAGCGGAGGTGATCTCGATCCTGCCTGATCCGGACAGGCTTCTGGTCAAGAATCCCGCACCACCAGTTCCCGCGTTTCTCCCACAGGAATACCTGCCCGCAGGCAAGTGTCCTGTCAAGATCGAACGGGAGGGCATCTCCTTCAAGCCGGAGCGTTCTGTATGGTGGCACCTCTACTCCCCGGTGATCAGTCCACAATCTTTGAGCATTTCATAGACCTCTTTATCCTCCTCTTCAAATTCTGAATCGGCTTCATAATGGTATGATATCCACCGAACCCGCATCCCCTCTATCCGGTTATAGAAATACCAGGCAGGCTCGCCAGTTTCCGGATGAAAGATCAGGCGGAAGAAGGGGAGGATCTTCATCGGCTCTCCGCCCCTCCCCGAATAGAGGTAGAGGGATTCTGAATCAAGGGGGATGAGTGAGGTGATACTCATCCCGGGAAACCGTGTCCGTGTCCCGGTGACGGACAGCACCTGGCAGGAGAAGATCCCGTCCCGGTAAACAGCTGCGCCGGGAAGAATTACCCGCAGATGACTGAAACGATCCCTGATGCCTTCCCGGAACCGCTCAAGGAGTCTCTCCAGCGTGGCAAGCTGTTCTTCATCATCTCTCTTTCCTGTGATGCCTCCATGTCCCTTCCAGTCGTTTCTCAGGTCGGCAACCTCGTCAAGAAGGGCAAAGAGCCTCTTGCTCGTCACCATGTCGATGAATTCACGATCAGGGTTGCCAAAGAGCCCTGCCATCTCGTCATACCCGTTATCCCCTGCGATCTTCTTTCGTATCTGCCGCCCGGCTCTCCGGCAGAGGATGATCCAGCTGCGGAAGGTGGCATTCATGTAGATATCGCGGAACTCCGGGTTCTCATCCAGAAGGTCGATCTCTTCCCCTCTCATGATCGGATCAAGTGCTGAGAGGAGAATGCCGGCGATAAACTCAGCAGATGCCTCAAAAAAATTGAGAAGGTGGCTGACCTTCTTAGCAGGAGTCCCTTCTGCATGATAGATCCAGAGTATTGATGCCAGTGGAAACGGGAGTGTCTCCATCCATTCGGTGATCCCCTCTCCTTCCCTCAGTCTTTCGAGCTGGCCAAGCACCGATCGCGTGGAGTGGGGGCGCATCCAGAGTTCTCTCTGGATCGATCCAAGCCGATCTTTTGCCGACTCGATCGAGGCGTTGATGGCAATCACCTCTGCCTGGATTTGCGGGGGTGGCAGGTAGATCTCTGTCTCTGCAAGAGTGCTGGCGAAATGTTGAATTGTCCTGGATCTTCTCATCACAAGCTCCCGGATGCCCTGTCCCAGTTCAGTCTGGAAGAACCGGATCAGGTATACAGGCTCGACTGTTCCGGGGCGAAGCAGGATGCATGCGGCATCT
>NZ_JARVGN010000504.1 GCF_029762515.1 Methanocalculus sp.
TGGACAATTGACGGGAGCTCCACCTCCACTCCGCCGATGAACTGAAGCTCGGCATCGGTATACTCCTGCAGAATGCATTGGCGCATCCCGGTATCCGAGAGAGGGGGGATTAAGATGGTCCGGGGGAAGATCCGCTCCACCTCCCGGATCCTCCGGAGATAATTCCAGGCATAGAGGTTCCAGGTTGTTATGAAGAGGGAGGATGAGGTGACAACCTCTGTGAGGAAATCATCCAGTGCCGAAAAACCCCCGATATGCCGGGAGAAGAGGTGCTGGCAGCCGTCCATAAGAAAGATCGGTTTCGATGACCGGTAATCCAGAAGATCCCTTTTACTGGTTATCTGTGATCCATACTCTACAAGATAGACATCACTCGCATATACATCATGAACCGCGGATATCAGGGTGCTCTTACCAGAATAGGGAAGGCCGATGATAGCAACATTCTCCCGTTTATGTGAACGATAAAGATTGATCACGTCCTGTATCTCTGCAAACTGACTCTGAAATACCGTACATGGAGCATGGTTCATTACTTCTGAAGAATCAGCCAGATCACCTGTCATCAGACCACACGCCAGAATATCAGGGGATATAAAGATAAAGCTTCCCCTCTGGCTCCGGATCTGCCGATCAGGGCAAGACATATCACCATTAATGAGAAAGGATCTACAGATTTCCTATACAGCAGGGAGCCGGCTTCACCGGGGAGAGGGGAAGGGAGACTATGACAAACAGAATCTATGTGATCGGGCATAAAAACCCGGATACTGACAGCATATGTAGTGCAATCGGATATTCCGAATATCTGAACCAGCAGGATCCCGGCAGGTACATCCCTGCACGATGTGGTGAGATCATGGCAGAGACAGCCTATGTCCTCTCCCACTTCGGAGTTGAGGCTCCTGCCCTTGTTGAATCAGTTGAACCCACAGTTGCCGATATCCCGTTCACCTACACCCATAGCGCACAGAAGGATCTCCCCACAATCGATGTGGTCGATATGATGGAGGAGCAGGATGTCAGGAACATTCCGATAACTGATTCAGAAGGATCATTTGTCGGCCTTGTCTCAGAACACGGACTGGCACGGGCATATGTCCGCCGTACCCGGATCGAGCCCCTCTCTGTCCTCCCGATTAAGATCGAGACACTGGCACGGATCCTTGAGGCTGAAGTGGTTGTACGGAACCGTGATCTCCTCGAAGGAAATGTCTATATCTCAATAGATGCCCTGCATGTCACCCTCTCCCGCCTGACACAGAATGATATCGCCATTGTGGGAGATAACGAGCCTTCACAGCTTGCCCTCATCCAGGCAAAAATCGCCCTTTTGATCATTGCAGATGGCGCTCCCATAGGAGAGCGGGCGATCAATGCCGCAAAATCACAGGGAGTT
>NZ_JARVGN010000505.1 GCF_029762515.1 Methanocalculus sp.
GGCGGTGCTCGTCTGCACCTCACGGAGCACTCCCGGCGAGACGCTCACGCTCATGGAGACCTATGCAAAGGAACGCGGAATGGATGTCGCCGGCAGTTTCCATGTTCGCTTTTCAATGAGAGGCGGCAGAAATGAAGAAGAGATGGCCGCCCTTGTACAGGCGGTCACTGAGTTGGCGGAAGCCTAATCGATCCGCATCAGGTCCGTGATAGTGCGCGACGCTTCCCGCAGGTCGGATGGTGTGAGGACGATCTCTTCATCACCGGATCTGATCCTGAGTGCATCGCCGCCGACGGTTCCAAGAACCGTATGCGGAGTTCCTTGTAGAACAGACAGATCATCAACTGCCACCAGGAACCGGGCATAGGATTCCGAGAAGAGTGCTGCAACCGGATCGCCCTCTATTGAGACCGAAGAGCAGGGGGCGATCTTTGCAAGTGCAGTGAGAAGCCCGCCACGGGAAAGGTCGGTTACTGCACCCAGCGCATTTTTCCTGACGAGATCACGGACTGTTACAACCAACTCCACATCCCCGGTTGCAGGAGCAGGGCCACCGCATCCGGTGACACAATCAAGAATTGATCCGCCGAGATCAGGGGAGGTTGTTCCAAGAAGAACCAGGGTTGCACCCTCCTGTGGCGGGGTGAAGGTGCGGAGATCGCCCTTTCCGATCATACCGAGCATCGGGGTGGGCTTTATCCGGGTATCAAATTCATCACTCTCATTATAGAGGGAGACGTTCCCGCCGACGATCGGGACATCAAGACGGCGGCACATCTCCCCCATCCCAATGATCGATTCCTCGATCTGCCAGCTGATCTCCGGGTGCACCGGGCTTGCAAAGTTTAAGCAGTCAACGATACAGAGCGGATCGGATCCATAACAGGCAAGGTTTGAAGCATTCTCAAGAACGGCATTCGCTGTCCCATCACGCGGTGAAAGATAGATATGCCGGGGATTACAGCCGCAGGTGAAGTAGAGGCCGCTTCCATCAAGCCGGAGCACCGCAGCATCGGGACCGAGAGAGACGGATCTGAGCTGGACATCATGATCGTACTGCGAGAAGACCCAGTCCTTTGCCGCACACTCGGGGTGGGAGAGCACTTTTTGGCAGAGGGTGCGGAGATCCTCTTCAGGGCGGCGGAAAGGCTCTTCTGCACTATATGCCTTCGTCTCCCATCGGCAGGCGGGAGTGCCGCCTACGAGTAGATCGATCGGGAGATCGCAGACGGTCCTTCCATTAAATTCGATGATATAACGGGGCTCTGCGATCACCTCTCCGACATCTGCCCAGGCAAGGTCATACTTTTCGGCGATCGCCCCGATCAGAGCCACATCCTCCGGTGCGACCTCGGCAAGCATCCGCTCCTGTGATTCGGCGAGCATGATCTCAATCTC
>NZ_JARVGN010000506.1 GCF_029762515.1 Methanocalculus sp.
TGGTGTTGGAATGGATCAATTTGCAGTCACACCCTTCACGGGTGTGTGGATTGAAATCGCTTCCCCCGACACATCACCGCCGAGCCCCTTGAGTCACACCCTTCACGGGTGTGTGGATTGAAATCTCGAAGATCCCGCCAATGACCGGGCGAAAGTGCTTATGTCACACCCTTCACGGGTGTGTGGATTGAAATACCATGCCGGGCGAGGGTGATATTAAGATCGAAGTCACACCCTTCACGGGTGTGTGGATTGAAATCCTATGCACTCCCCGCAGCAAAAACGATTAGAAATCGTCACACCCTTCACGGGTGTGTGGATTGAAATCCCGCCGATCTTGGCCTTGGAATCGTCGCCCATGGTCACACCCTTCACGGGTGTGTGGATTGAAATTTCTTTGGATACAGCACCGAGATCACCATCCATTGTCACACCCTTCACGGGTGTGTGGATTGAAATAACGACATTTGAGGTGCATGATGGAGCAACATATAGTCACACCCTTCACGGGTGTGTGGATTGAAATAGGCAAAGGTGCCGGACGCCGTGAGCGTCGCCGGTCACACCCTTCACGGGTGTGTGGATTGAAATTAACTAATACTTACATAATTAATTAATTAGGTAGTCACACCCTTCACGGGTGTGTGGATTGAAATACCACCCGATAGTTGCATGCGATCAGCCGGTGCCCGTCACACCCTTCACGGGTGTGTGGATTGAAATTATTACCAATATGCCACTATCCCCATTGAGCTAGTCACACCCTTCACGGGTGTGTGGATTGAAATAGGATCGAGATGGAGAAACTCGGCGACCAGCTCTCGGGTCACACCCTTCACGGGTGTGTGGATTGAAATCATTCCTCAGAGTCACAGGTCCCCGCGCTCGTGATCGTCACACCCTTCACGGGTGTGTGGATTGAAATATATTGGGGGATTTACAACTGTCTGCGATGCGGGGTCACACCCTTCACGGGTGTGTGGATTGAAATTAAAATGCTCTCGACGTATGCGCACCTCTCCGCCGCACGTCACACCCTTCACGGGTGTGTGGATTGAAATTCCGACGGCGTGACCTGCGGGGATACGTTATCGACGTCACACCCTTCACGGGTGTGTGGATTGAAATAATGACGCATCGGCGGGCGATATGCTCATGCGCGTCACACCCTTCACGGGTGTGTGGATTGAAATTTGCCAACGCCACTGTCCGGCTGCAGTACTGAGCGTCACACCCTTCACGGGTGTGTGGATTGAAATTTACTATCCCTCGCCTCCCTGCGCCGTTCTTCATCGCGTCACACCCTTCACGGGTGTGTGGATTGAAATTGAAATTACCCCGCACTCCTACAAGGAGGAGTTGTCACACCCTTCACGGGTGTGTGGATTGAAATATC
>NZ_JARVGN010000507.1 GCF_029762515.1 Methanocalculus sp.
TGGGCGGCGGCGGCGAACAGATCGCCCTGGCTCTCGAATACCCGGCTCGCCACGGTGTAGATCAAACCGTTCGCCTCAAGGATGGGCTCGTTGCAATGCGGGCACTTCGGAGCGGTGCGCCCGTCAAGGTGTGCCCGCTCTTTGTTGATGAACAATGCGATCGCACCCGACTGGCAAAGGTCGGCGGCGATGCGGTTTTTCTCCTTCTCGATGCGGTCCCGCTCCTGTGCCACGAGTGCGGGGGTGCGGGCGTGCTTTTCGGCCATCCGGCGCTGTCGATCTTCGATCTCCTGATACTTTGCGATCTGATCGTCGGTCAATTGCGACCCATATTTCCGCATGATTTCTTCCCGGCGCTGCATGGCTGCGATCCGGTCTTCGAGTTCATCGATGCGTGACACGGGCTGTTCAACTGCCTTCGCCATTTATGCACCTCTGATGTTGCCCATGCGGTCGATTATGACCCTGTGCTCGGGTTCTTCCATTGCAGCGAGTGCCGCCTTCTCACGGCGGTTTTCAAGCACCATGATATCGAAGAGAAGGCTTGAAGCGCGCTTGTTCAGGTCTGCCAGGGCCCGGGCGTCTTCCGCCGCTCTCGCCGTGGGTGTGCGTTTGTGCGTCGCGGTGGGCGCGGGTTTGCTCGGGGTGCTGTTCCCTATCGGCCGGAAGGGGCCGAAGATCGGCACGTCGAGGCGCCGAATTCCAAAGGGTCTTGATCCTTCAGTCATTTTATCACATGCGATTTTGGGGGGCATGACCCGGCCCCCGGCGGGTTGTTTTTTCCATGGAGGAGACCAGAGGAGACATAGGCCTCGCCGGGCGGGTTGCCGCCCGCACGGGTCATCGGCCGATCTGGTCATAGGTATGCGTCCTCCTCGTCGAGGACCACAACGGACTCGCCCATGCGCGGTGCGGGTGCTGGCTCGGTGTCGCGGGCAAAGACCACACGCACCCCGGACGCAACCTTCTTGATATGCGTCCACTGGCTCACCTCGTCCGCGTCTGCGAATCGCACCGGACCGGCCGGCGTGCTGATCACGTCGTCGGCGAAGAGCTCGAGGAGTTCGGCGTCGGTCATGCTCTTGACAGCGCACGGGCGGCGGACTGGTGCCTGCTCGAGGTGGTCGAGTCTTCGGCGGAGCGTGTCGCGGGTCATGGGTCCGCCTCCGACGGAGGGATATCGTCGATGAACACCACCCCGCGATAACCTGGCGGGGCCGTTTCGCCATTGGCAGGTGTGATTATTATGGCAGGGGGTTCGCCGTGCTGATGTTCCAGTCGTTCAATTCGGGTTTTAATGGTCTCTTTCATTCTCTCACTCTCTCTCGCGTTTTACCTTCCAGGGCGTCGAGGCGGACCTCGATATCGCTTAATTCAGAATCTTTCAA
>NZ_JARVGN010000508.1 GCF_029762515.1 Methanocalculus sp.
CAAGGATCATCCCAAACTGCTGGCCGGGAGTCACCTTCGAGAGAACGATCCCGGTTGCAAAGACGAGGAGGAAGACGATTCCATAGACGGAGAATGCCGCGGCAAGACCGATAAAGGAGGCAACAATCCCTGATATGACAACGGTTCTTGCTGAGCAGGGGATCATTGTGACAAGGACCGAGGCAATGATCCGCTCTCTTCGGGTTGCAAGGAGGCGGACACTCATCAGTGCCGGGACACTACATCCAAACCCAAGAACCATCGGGATGATCCCCTGCCCATGCATTCCGAACCTGTGCATCGAGCGGTCAGCAAGGAACGCGGCACGGGTGAGGTACCCTGAATCCTCGATGATCGAGATGACCAGGTAAAAGATGAAGACATAAGGAAACGCAATCCCCATGCCTGCCTGAAGGGCAATGATTATGGAAAGGCCGACAGCTGAGGCGATTCCGGGGAGATCAAGAGCGAGAAATGGTTCTATCGCATATGTATCAAAGAAGGTAACGATAAGTTCTTCAAAGAATGCGCCTGCGGTGAATACAAGCAGGAGTATGGCGATGATCATCGCAATCAGGATGGGGATACCGGGAAATGACCGTGTCAGAATCGTATCAAGATCAAACCGGGGAGGGCGGGAGTGCTGCTCGGTTACCTCCCCTGCCAGTGCATGTGAGAAGTTGTGCCGGTTGGTTGCGATGATCTGGTGCGGCGTCATATTATGCCGCTTTTCGATCTCAGCTCCAAGCCCCTGCGCCGAGTCAGCGAGATCATCAGATCCCTCAGGGCGTACGAGTGCCTGGAGAGCAGCACTTCTCCCGATACCAAAGATCTTGGTGAGGCTCCGGGCAGCTGCTTCGACATGGTGATCGTAGGGAACACTGACTGTCGGGATGGGGGGTTCTCCCCGTGCAAGATCGATGATCGCCTCCATATTCTTCCCCTCAGATGCAACCGTCGGGATGACCGGCGATCCGATCTTCTCTGAGAGGAGGTCATAGTCGATCTCTATCCCGAACTTTTCTGCCTCATCGACCATGTTCAGGACGACAACCATCGGGATCTTGTATTCTGCGACCTGAAGGAGGAGATAGAGGTTCCGTTCGAGATGGGTGGCATCCAGGACAGCGATGAGGATATCCACCTCCTTCCGACTTAAAATTCCCCGGACAAGCGTCTCTTCTTCAGATTCGCCTTCAAGAGAATAGATTCCGGGCAGATCGACGAGTTCGATCATCTCGCGCTGGAAACAGACATTTCCACGCATCAGATCGACGGTGGTGCCGGGATAATTGCTGACTTCAACACCAAGGCCTGTCAAATGGTTAAAGATGAGTGATTTCCCGACACTCGGGTTTCCGATGAGCGCGCAGGAGAGGCGTCCGGT
>NZ_JARVGN010000509.1 GCF_029762515.1 Methanocalculus sp.
AACGCCAAGATCGCTGAACTCGCGGGCCGTGACCCGGGAGCATTTGCCGCTGACCCGATGGTTATCGAGGTCAAGGAAGCAGGCGGAGGCGGCCTTGAGACTTCAGTTGCCGGAGCGAACCCCCAGTACCTTGAGATTGAAAAACGGCTCGATGTAATTGAGAAGAAGATCGAATTTGCAGACGCAGAGATTGCCCAGAGGGTGGGCAGGAAGATCGGACGCGACATAGGCATCCTCTATGGCCTTGTAGCAGGGCTCATCGTCTTCATCATGCTGCTTATGCTCCTTCCGAAAATTAGTATGCTCTAAGTGAGGTGTTCCAACTATGTTCAGGTTTGAGAAAGAACAGACCGTTCTCGACTTTAATGGAATCAAGATCGGTGGACAGCCAGGCGAATACCCAAGGGTACTCGGCGCATCCATCTTTTACAACAAGCACGAGACCGTGCTTGACGATCACACAGGAAAGATTGACAAACCAAAGGCAGAAGCGCTCTGGAACCGCTGTATGGAGTTGTACGATATCACCGGCAACCCATACTTCATCCAGATTATCGCCGAATATGGCGAGGCGTTCGAGAGCTATTTCAGCTGGTTTGACAGTATCGACAACAAGACCCCCTTCCTGATGGACTCATCAGCACCATCGGCACTTGCCCATGCATGTGAGTACGTTACAGAAGTCGGCCTTGCTGACCGTGCAATCTACAACTCAATCAATGGTTCGATCCCGCAGGAGAACATCGACGCACTTGCTGCATCTGATGTCAACTCCGCGATCGTCCTCGCCTTCAACCCCGGCGACCCTTCAGTCGTCGGACGTGAGAAGGTGCTCGTTGAGGGAGGCGTTGCCGGTCAGGCAAAGGGAATGCTCCAGATCGCAGAAGAGGCAGGAATCACCCGGCCGATCCTCGACACTGCAGCAACCCCGCTCGGCATCGGCTCAGGCGGTTCATTCCGTGAGATCCTTGCATGCAAGGCAATTCACGGTCTCCCAACCGGTGGTGCATACCACAACATGACTGTGTCATGGACCTGGCTGAAGCGCTGGAGAAAGAGTGTCCTTGCCGAACAGTATGCAGGTAAGGATGTCCTCCTCGAACAGATGGCACATCACCACTTCGGTGGATTCGAGGGTATCAGGCAGACTGCATGGGCTGCACCTGACATCGGGTGCAACATCATGGCAATGACCCTTGGTGCCGATTTAATCATGTTCGGACCAATCGAGAATTGTGAAGGGATGGCAACGACTGCCGCATTCACCGACATCGTGCTTGCTGAGGCATGCCGTGAACTCGGTGGAGATGTGCAGGATCCAAACCACCCCATTATGAGACTCGTATAAAACGAGAATCATTGGTGGAAATTCATTCCACCCTTT
>NZ_JARVGN010000050.1 GCF_029762515.1 Methanocalculus sp.
ACACCCGTGAAGGGTGTGACTCGGTATGTCGGGCGATTCCGGCACTCCCACAGGATTTCAATCCACACACCCGTGAAGGGTGTGACTGCAAATTGATCCATTCCAACACCAATCACCATTCTTATGAGTTAGGGTTATGGTGCTTCAATTTGTATTCGATCAACATGAACATAAATGTTATTTTTTAAAACAATCCGCAAATTAAAAGAATAGCGGTTACATTATATTTATCGATGTGTGTACTCCATCAATCCAATTCCATGTTTGGCATAACACCTTACGATAACGATCGTGTTGAGTCTTCCATAAGAATAATATACCATTTCAGTAAAATCTCTGCGAACCCCCTTGGGAATCGGTGTTCACTAGGGGTTCGCAGAGATCATGTAACTAATAAACCTTCGGGATCGTACCCTTCCTTGGCACCAAAGTGCTCCACGCGATTTTTCCAATTTTTACCCAGGTAATAAAACCTGAGGCTATCTTTCTCCTCGTCGATCATATTACATAAAGAATGTTTAAGCTTAGTAAACTGGGCCGGGTCAATGAGACATTCAAAAACGGAGTTCTGCACCCGTTGCCCATAATTTACACACTCTTTTGCCACTCTGCGAAGTCGTTTCTTTCCCTCATTGGTTTCTGTATTGACATCATACGTTACCAGAACCATCATCATGAACACCTCAATTCATAAAAAACGGCGGATAGCCATCGATATCTCCCCGAAGGAAGCGGCCCATCAGCATTGCCTGAACATAGGGTAGCAGTCCGACAGGTATCTTCTCTTTCAGGTAAGGGTGGTTAATCGTGTCTTGCTTCCTCTTCTGCCATGCTCCAATGACCTCTTTTCTTCCTGTTTCTGAGAGGATAACCGCACCGTTCTCCTTTTTTAAAAAATCATCGCCAGAGATCTGTTTTCGATTTACGAGGTTTAATGCAAGGCGATCTGCCATAAATGGCCGCAGTTCTTCCATCATATCAAGTGCCAGGCCCGCTCTCCCAGGCCTGTCGGTATGAAAAAAACCGACGTAAGGATCAAGCCCTACTGTCTCCAGGGCAGACTCGGTATCGTGAGCAAGGAGTGTGTATAAAAAAGAAAGTAAAGCGTTCATATTATCAAGAGGAGGCCGTCGATTCCGTTCATGGAGGTAAAAAGCGTCCTTCTGCTTGAGGATCAGCTCGTCAAGGGTAATAAAATAGAATTTTGCACAGTTCCCTTCAATCCCGCGGAGCGTATCGGCAGAGTTGCAGTCCTCGATCTTCAGGAGGTTCTCGATCAGCAAAGCGTCCACCGCTTGAACCTTATCAAAATCGATGACAGCACTATGGTCGCGGATGCCGCGCCCGAGAACCGTTCGACAGTTCACAATCTTGCCAGTGATGAAGGACTTCGCAATTTCTAGTGATTCCCCGGGGCTATCCGCCTTCCGATATTGGGTCCTCCTCAGCAGAACATTGCCACGGACTCGCCCGTTAACCCGTGCCAGAAACTTCCCATAAGGCGTTAAAAACGATAAGCCGACGTTGTTGTCGGAACAAAGCCGCATCAAATGGGGACTTGCTCCCATGTAGCCGAAGCAGACGATACCCTCAAGATTGTGGATGGGAATGCGGAACTTCTCCTCATTATTAACTCTGACAACGACGTTCTCCCTCTCACGGGTGAGGTATGACTCCGGGGTAGTCACATATAATGTATTCAACAGTTTCCTCATGTACAACGTCCCCTGATGGGATGAATCAATCTCAAAAGAGCGGCGCTCGCCATTATCCCCTCAACACTTAATCATCCTCTACACAGGCCTCTTTCACGTGTTTGCGCACATACCTGCGGACGGGAAGACCCTTCTTCGTCAACTTCGGCATGCAGACATTCCGAAGAGAACAGAGATTGCATTTCCTGGAGACGTTGGCAGGGGGAGTGACACCCTTTGCAAAGAGTTCGTGCATCTCCTCCGACAACGACCTGACTCGATCCCTTAAATCTTCGGAGAGCAGAAGCGGCACTCTTCGCCGGACTTCGTTATAGTAAAAGTCACCCCGGTTTACATGAATATTGAACATCTCCTCCATGCACATTGCCTGTGCGCAGAGTTGAACCTCGTCACGCTCGTCGTTCTTTGGCTTTCCGCGTTTGTATTCCACCGGTCTCATCGTCCAGAATCCATCATGGCTTGGAAGAGATATGCCGTCCTCGGAGCGGATGTACTCGACCACGTCCGCCACACCATATAAGCCAAGGTCGTATGAGACAAGAGGAAACGCCCGCGAGATTATGACATCGCCACGGCTCTCGTTGAAGAACGGATCATCCACCCGTTTGTGGACCAGTCGGCCTTCTGCCGTCCGCAGATTCTCCTCCCACTGTCGCTCGACGTGGATCAGGGCCCACTGCCGCCTGCAAAAACAGAAATGTTGGATGCCTGACAGCGCAAGCAATTCTTGGTCGGAATATCGCCGTTTACTCATAACTTTTCGAATACCTCGACACCATTGGGCACATCTTTTACGACATTGACGCGGTAATCTCCAAATGATCGCGGAGGCAGATCACCGGATACGCGCTCTACTTTGACCTTGTCGAACAGAATATGGGACTGACAGCACCCGAGTGCCGTGTCGTGCTTGAAGATGACGAGCTTCCGTGCGGAGAGCTTACCCCTCGATGCCGAGTGGTCATGCTCGAACATATTTACGAGGCCTTCCCAGAAGAGTTCCAGATCTTCTTCAGAAAATCCAGTCGTTTTCAGTGCCAGATGTGCGGAGACATAGCCCTCAGCGCGGTACAGAGCGTAAGGAACTATTTGCTTCTTCCCCATAGTCTGGCCCTTTTCGAGATCTTTCACATTTGTGACCGCCTGGCGTGTAACAGTAACCTCCTGCTGGAAAATCGGATCGACGCTGCGGGCGAAATTTAACTGTACCGGCCCACGAACCTGTCCGCAGTTCACTTCTGTGGTCATCACGGCACCGAACGTGCGGATGTCGAAGAAGTTGTCGCACATAAATCTGGTCAGTTTGCTATCCTTTGGCTTTTTGTTGGAAGGCTCAATGCCGACATATTCATATGCCTTTTTGTTCTGGTCGTTCAGAACAACGCCGGATTTGACGTAAATGTCATAGCCCGGAACGTCGCCCTTCACCAGCTCGACGTAATCCCGAATCTTCCGCTTGAGGCAGACGTCGGTAACAATCCCGTGGCCTGTCTGCGGATCGACACGCGGCATATTACCCATATCAGGGTCGCCGTTCGGGTTTCCGTTCTCGACATCGAATAAAAGCACAAATTCATACCGGTTTTTTATGGGTCCACTCATAATCACTCAACCTCACTTGAATCTTCCTCTTTTTTCTTGAAAAACGCCTTACGCTGGTGGTAATATCCGAGCATGAACATTCCCTGTTCCTCCAGGTTCAGGTACGCCGGGAACTCGTCTACCCCCGCCAGCGTCTCTTCGATACCCTGTGTAGTCTTGAAGCCCCAGTCCGACTTTGCGATGTGGTGTTGTGCAAGCTTCAGCAGAACGGGAAAGACAACAGCGGGCGTCGTCGAAGCACTACTGAAGTACTTGCTGTTGATCGTGCTCTTCATCTCCCGATTCGTATCCGTCTGCGCCTTTTCGAGCACTGCGAACAATCTCCCAAGGCGATACGGCACATTCTGGTTCTCTTCGTTTAAGCTCACGGTAATCATATCCTCCTGTAAATTCGTCAAACCGGCTCTCGCAAGCCGGAGAAGGTAGGCTTTGATGAAGCCCGCCTTAAAAGAATTAATCGACCTCTCAATCTTTGCCCTGCTGATCATTGCGGTGTACATCTGAGCCGGATACGGCGTGCCGTTCAGAATCGACCGCAATAGAAGGCCGCCAAGGAGTGGAGAGATTGCCTTGTCATCGGAACTCGGTGCGACGGTTTGCCTCAATAGGCGATATGGTGATACGTAGCGCGGATCATAGTAGCCCTTGGTGATTTCCATGTCCAGGTGATGGCGTGCAACCCGTTCGATGAAATTGCCAAAACAATCAACATGCCAGAACCGCACTGCGAGCCTTGCGTTGTTCGGGGCGAGGCCGAGCAGATAGAAATTCGTTTCCGGATCCGCCCCGACATCCTCGGTGTGGATCTTCCGTCCTTTTCCGACCTTCTCAAGGATCTCTGCGATCAGTTCGATCTTCCGCCAGTCCTGCACCCTTTCCGGATCAGAGGTGTCCTCGCTGCTGCCTCTCTCAACCATCTCAGGGGGGGCAAAAAAGAGACTTGCAAGGTCCTCACATGCGGTGCCGTTCGTCTCCGCCCAATACACCACCGTCGTATCGACGATTCTCTGCCGATACTCCGTGTGCGCAAGGAGATAGTTCAGGGCGGTGGTGTATTTGAACATCGCCGATTCGCCGATCGGGGCATTAAAACTCTGTTTTTTGCCATAAGAGCAGAATGAATCATCGTTGAAACTGACGAGTGACGCACCGGACATCTGGGCGCCAGCAACCCCTTTGAGATTTTGGTGTATACGGGTTACCGTATCCAACTGCCCGGTCACGAGGCACTGGGCAGTAACGGCATCACTGTTTTCATTCTTTGAGAAATAGTGTTCCCATAAACGCTTCACAGAAGGTTTCCTGTGCAAAAAGACTCCCTCGTAATCAAAGACACAATTCCCACCGGCAAGAAGGTCATCCATATACTCCACTATCTTCGGATGCCTGCAGAACTCCTCGGGCTTCCAGGTATCTAAGAAAGCAAAGAATGCTCGGATCCCAGGGTCGTCGAGGGTATCAAAAACCCCATGCTGGAGTTTTTTGAACTCTTCGAAGCAGTTTCGAGACCGTTGATGAACCACAACAATCTCTTTTTCGCTCTCGGCGAGTATCGTGTAATCAGGAGAGTTGCCTTTACCGGAAGGTTTCAGGAACTTCTTCTCAAAGTCCCTTCTCTTGAACTTCTCGACACCCAAGATGTACTTCGCATTGTCGCAGAGGACGTAGGGAGCTATGCTCACTGCACGGGATGCCTGCAGAGGCACATCCATAACCTTGGGGCGCGGTTTTTTGTCGTCGCTTCTGAGATCGACTATGTACGATAATTCACCGTCGGGACTGATGACAAGTGCAAACGATACTTTCGCACTGCTGTATCCCGGCTGGGAGATTGCTGCATCCTCATCCTCTGTCAGGATATCGTAGTAGCGGCAGAGGGACTGGATGATCATGAGACGCCCCCAAAGCCGAGGCACCGTTGCACGTCGATGACGCCGTCCACCAGAACCGCTCTGTAGAAGATGGCCCTCATGTCGTCGGCAAAGTCGATATCATAGAGCATGAACCCGAGATCCTTCTCTCCACCATTCTCCCCGGTGTAGTAGGACGCTGGCATCTCCCCTTCGACAAGCTCGAACTGAACCGGAAACTCACGGCATCCGAAATAAGGGTGGTGGAAACACTGCCCCTTTTTCATCCTGCGGAGTGCAATGTTGTAGTGCTTCTCGACGGTGTCCTCGGGACCTGCTTCATCGGTTAATTCGAAGTGTGCCTCGATGCCATAACAGACGTCACGCAGCACCAAAGAAGCCCGTTGAACAGCATCTTCGCCCGGACCCTGAAAGAGTGCTACATCGCCTCCGCGGAGTGCGGTTTTTACTTTCCCCGCAGGGATTTTTCCAGATCGCTCGTTCCGGCGGATGTTGTCGAACTTGATCGGGTTCAAGATGTGGATTTTGTCTATCTTCCAGCAGATTGCGGGTTTCCAATGAATTGCTTCGAGAATGCCGCGTGCTGCCGAGGGGGTAATTACATCATAGCTTACGCGCTCGGTCTTCATCTCGGGTCGCGTGAAGCAGGCGTAATCACCCCATATTTTCAGCCGTACGCCGTAACCTATCGTCTTCACCTCCTTAAATAATAAGGAGTGAACCCTCCCCTCCATTATGTTTTCTATTTATAAGTCCGGTTTCTTCGGAGTATTTGTCGGGATTGTTCAGCACATAGAACCTATCACCGACAATATCGATTTCGTTTGCGCGTTCCAGTTCTTTATACTCGTCAGGGTAGATGTTGATCGTATACCCCTGCAGGCGTCGTGTATACCTCCACGGGCTCTCGCTGGTTCTGAGTTCATCGAGACGTGAGCGGGCATTGTTGTCATAGGGGATGACGATGTCCTTCGTGTCCTGCTCGATGATTCTGAACGCCCAGCCAATATCTTCAAATGGAAATTGAAGTGCACCTGATCCTCTCTCGAAAGCGGGTAGGATTTCTTTCCGGTCGAGCCCATCGTCTCCCTCATAGGAGTAGAGCCTTTGGAAGTAAGCCTCGACAGCCTGGAGGGAGAGCGGATCATCAAATTGGTCCATGACCATCCTGCCGATCTCCGCTGTACGGCGCTGCCAGCTTGTAGCCTGACCATAGCGCTCGGTTGACCGGAAGACATAGGCATCACCCCGGTCGACCTTCCCCTCACGGTTGCACCGCCCGGATGCCTGGGCTATAGAATCGACGCCGGCCATCGCCCGGTAGACAACGGGGAAATCAATATCCACACCAGCCTCGATCAATTGCGTCGAGACGACGCGGCAGTCCGCACCTTTCTGGAGTAATTCTGTAATCTCCTTCAGATGCTTTCTACGATGTACAGGGCACATTCTGGCGCTCAGGTGATAGCACGTGCCATGCTCCGAGAGCGCACCATGCAGATGTTGTGCATGCTTTCTGGTATTGACGATGCATAAGACCTGTTTATGCTCACACAGCCTCTCAGAGAGTTCATCGTCGCTCAATGCTCCGAGATCTTTGATGCGCACCCGCCGGAACGCTTCGTAGAGTTCTACAGGCGAACGCATGATTTCGACAGGCCTGATGCTTTCGTCCAGAAGTTCGCTGAGTTTTGGCTGAGTTGCCGTACATATGACGACCGTAGAACCATAGTTCTGGACGAGCTCGGAGAGGATCTGGAGACAGGGTCTCAGATAACCAGTCGGCAGCATCTGGGCTTCGTCGAGTATGATCACACTTTGGGCAAGGTTGTGGATCTTCCGGCACCGCGATCGCTTGTTCGAGAAGAGGGATTCAAAGAACTGGACGTTTGTTGTTACGACGATCGGCATATCCCAGTTCTCGGCCGAGAGTTTAAGGAACCGCTCTATCGAGTCGACATCATTGTCGGACAAGTCCTTAGGGTCGAAGTTGCTGTGATGCTCCAGCACATTCCGGTTCCCGAAGATCTTCCTGAACGTTGAAGCGTTCTGCTCGATGATGCTCGTATAGGGGATTACATAGAAGATCCTCTTCAGGCCGTGTTGCCTCAGGTGGTCAAGCGCAAACGCCATGGATGAGAGTGTCTTCCCCCCTCCGGTCGGAACGGTCAGGGAAAACATCTGTGGCGGGAGGGATGCCTTCTCTCTGCACTGTTCGCAGATCTCCCTTCTGTACTTGTTGATTGGGGTATCTTCAGCGCCTGAGAGGAGAGCGCCCATATATTCGTCGAATTCCTGCGATAGGGTCTCGAAAGATTCGTACCGCCCCCGGGCGGAGGATGCGACAGGGTCCGCAAAACCTTCGGTATCGAGAGAATCCGCATCGACAAGGCACGAATAGAGCATGCGCGTGAAGAAAGCTATCGAAAACCCTATCTTTTTATGAATCGGCTGCAAAATAGGGCGAAAAAGTGTGAGATCGGGAAGCGGGATCTCCTCGCGGTATGCCGAGTAATCCGGCAGAAATTTGTTTCCCAGGCGTTCCTCAAGCCCGCTTTCACAGCTGCCGTAATTCAAGAGGCCACCATGGTGCCCGGTAATGATGTACTCCAGAATACGGCTCAACTGCACGGGATACAGCGCCCTTGCTTCCTGTGCGCCGGCGGTTGAGTGATCGACCCGGATGGGAGCCCCCTCCAGGCGTCGCTGGAACTCGGGTGAATATTTCCCGATATCGTGAAGCAAACCTCCGGCATACGCAAGCTCACCGGCACGGAAGTCATCTGCGAACCCTGATGCAATATTGGCCACGTTCTGCAAATGTTCTTTGAGAGTTTGCCAGTCACGCTTGTCAGGATCGGCTGAAGAATGAGCATAATACATAGAATTGCTCACTGATCTAACAATCCAGTGAAGGGATAATAAATGTGGCCATTTTCTATTCAGCCGATATTGGGAGATTTTCAGTAAAAAGATACACTTTCAAAGCCTGCTTAAAGGTTGAAAATCCTCGGCAGACTGTAGAGGTGAAGGGATTTAATAGCCGTGATGAGGACGTCGTAATGATGGGCCTCCTCCCGCCGTCCGGCGGGTATTCGTCAGGGTACAGCTACGTGGGCCCCTTGAGGGCGGCCTCCTGAGGGTGGCCCCCGCCTCTTCCACAGTTCAGCCCTCCACCGCTCTGCCCGGGCCGACGGTGTCGATTTC
>NZ_JARVGN010000510.1 GCF_029762515.1 Methanocalculus sp.
TGCCTATCGTGCGATCAGCAGGCGGATTGAGGAACTGATCTCATTTGAGCGATATATTCCTGATCCATCCAGGATCGCAGAACATCATGAGATGCGAATCGCAGCAAAACGGCTTCGGTATACGATGGAGATCTTCTCTGATCTCTACCAGGACGGCCTGAAAAAACCGATTCAGGTTGTTAAAAAGCTCCAGGATCTCCTCGGGGATATGCATGACTGTGATGTCTGGCTGGATGTCCTTCCCGGCTTTATGGAAGAGGAGGAGGCACGTGTTGCGTCGTTCTTCGGACACACCGGATTTATGAGGTTCATAAGGCCCGGCCTGCTGCATCTCGCAGAGGACCGCCGATCACGGCGGAAAGAGTTGTACGGACTTTTCTCCCTTCACTGGAAGGGGATGAAGGAGGATAACCTGATCGAGGATATCAGGCAGAAGGTTGTTGAGCCTCTTGTCAATGGCGGGATGGGGCTCTACCGGATGCCCGGAGGAACCCCGGTCCGGGTTGCATTGATCGGGGATATCCATGCAAATCTGCCAGCGCTCGAAGCGGTTATTGCTGATGCTGAACAGAGGGGTGCAACGCATATCATTCATCTCGGGGATCTAATCGGTTTTGGGCCGTATCCGGAAGAGACGATCCGGATTATCGGGGAGAAGAAGATCACCGGGATTACAGGCAATATCGATACCGGGATCCTTTCACTGACAAAAAAGGATTGCAAAAAGAAGGCTCTCCGGGGTGATGAGAAGATGCAGTCGCTCTGTTGGACAGATACAAAGCTGTCAAAAAAGAGCCGGAGCTATCTTCTCTCACTCCCACGGGAGATCAGAACACGTATCGGCGATATGACCGTTCTTCTCACTCATGGAACTCCGGGTTCCATGACAGGGCGGATCGACCCTCATACGCCTGATACAGAGCTTCTGGAGTATGCAAAGGCAACGGGTGTGGATGCTATCATCTCTGCCCACACGCATATCCCCTTTACCCGGACGGTTTCGGACTGCCTCTTCATCAATTGCGGATCGGTCGGCCGTCCTGCTGACGGAGATCCGAGGGCATGCTACTGCCTCCTCGAAGCAGATCCCTTCTCGGTCTGCCATATCAGGATCCCCTATGACATCGAGCTGGTGGCAGGTGCGATCCAAAAGGCAGGCCTTCCACCGATCTTCTGCACCATGCTCCGGCATGGGATCACGATCGAGGAAGCCGGGCTGATCGGCCCCGGTGGCGATCCCCATGGTGGCGATGGCGGCATATCTGCTCAATGTACCGTTGATCGAACGCAGACATCTTTTGAGCCGAAATGACGGAACCGATGATTGCATCCGAAGAGATTGTCGCATTCATTGATATCGGGACAAACTCGATCCGCCTTT
>NZ_JARVGN010000511.1 GCF_029762515.1 Methanocalculus sp.
TCTGGATCTCCAGCCCCTGAGTGAACAGATCCTCATTGTATTATTCAAACATCTGATAGCCAGATGATGACTCGTTCACAATTCAAAATCCGCAACGGATCAGCGAAGGACAAAAAAAAGGTTGTATTTGGGACGAAGCCCCGTTTGTACATTTACCCGTTAATCCAGTAGCTGGCCTTGTCGGGATTTGCTGTGATCCAGGCACGGGCGGCCTCTCTGTCAGGGACACCCTCTTCGATGCTGGTCATCACTTCTGCAATGTCCACAGCACTCCACTGGAACCGCTCAAGGATCGCGTATGCTTCAGGATCATCTGTCTTCAGGCCGCTGCGTGCCACAGTGACGACATCTTCTGCCTCACCATATACACCTTTTGGATCATCAAGGAACTTCAGGTCGAACCTGCCGAATTTCCAGTGTGGTGCCCATCCTGTGACGACAATCCATTCCTCATTATTATATGCGGAACGGAGTTCGGCTGCCATTCCGGCACTGCTGGATGCTACAAGCTCATAATTCAGACCGTATTCGACGATTGCATCTTCAGTTGCCTGCATGATACCTGCACCGGGCTCAATACCGATGATCTTTCCATCGAACTGGTCTGCGACAGCGTTCATCTCCTCAATCGAGTCGATGGTTACATACTTTGGAACAACAAGACCGATTCGGGCATCGCCGGGGATATTCTTATTGACATAATCGAGCCGGTCACCATACTCTTCCCAGTACATACTGTGTGTATGGGGGAGCCATGCAGTTGTGGTGAAGTCGATATCGCCATTGGCAAGCCCCGCATAGAGGGGTCCTGCATCTACTGCGATAAGGGTTACCTTATATCCGGCTTCCTCAAAGACTTCCTGCATCACATGGGTGCTGGCTATCGCACAATCCCAGGTGACATAGCCGATTGAGATCTCCTTCTGAGGTTCGGTTGTCTCGCCGACACACCCTGCTGCGAGGAGTGCGGTGCAGAGCATTAACCCTGCAAAAAGTGAGATAAACAGTTTCTTTGTAATCATTCATTCACCATCCTTTTTAATTGTTTGAAATCTAACTAAATCTTTAGAGAGACCAGTTGAACTTTTGTGGCTAATATGTGAAAAAAGTTTTTGAGTATGTTTATATATTATTATGAAATGGAGCCCATATCTTCATTCCCGCGCCTTCTCAGATTTAATCAGGCCCTGGGTTATCCGGTCAAGAATGATGGCGATGATCACAATTGCAAGCCCTGCCTCAAAGCCCATGGCGATATTCACCCGCTGGATGCCAACAAGCACCTGGTACCCAAGACCTCCTGCTCCGATCATCGATGCAATGACGACCATCGAGAGGGCGAGCATGATACACTGGTTGACCCCTGCCATGATCGTC
>NZ_JARVGN010000512.1 GCF_029762515.1 Methanocalculus sp.
TCAGAGATGACATCATCAGAATTACGACAAAAAGCACGCAGATTGATGAGGGGTGCGCTTATCCTTATGATCATCTGCCTCTTCCTGGCATCCACAGGCTCGGCAGCCGACAGCGGCACTCAGATGGACACATACACACGGGGAGAGATGATCCATATCTCCGGTACAACGAATCTCGCTGCCGGGAATGAACTGATCATCACGATTGTTTCACTCTCATTCCAGCCGACTTCCAAAGAGAAACCTTCAGGGTTCTCCGGAACCTCCGGTATGGCGACGGTCATTGAAGAGGAGGGAAGAAACATCTGGTCATTTACCTTCGATTCAACCGGCTTTATTCCTGATGAATACCTGGTTACCATTCAGTCGATCGAAACCGGCCAGCAGACGCAGACACGGTTTCTGCTCCTTGAAGAGGCAGAGATAGTCGAGGCTCCACACACTCCAATCCCATCTTCCATAACCCCGTCACCTGTCCATGAAGATACAACAGAAACACCGGCTGCTACAGGTTTTGGGGGTATTGCTGCCATAACAGGTCTTGCTGTGGCGATTATCTGCACAAAAAGGTAATTTTCGCCACAACACGTTTCCACAGATCACCCAAAAACCGCGATCATCCCGGCACCGGCGACCATGATGACCGCCCCAAGGATTCTTCCCCAGCTGAATTCTTCCTGAAAGATCAGGAGCCCGAAGAGCACCGAGAAGACAATTGCAAGCCTTTTGACGCTGATCACATACGGAACAATAGCCATCGTATAGGCGATGTTGATCATGACGATCTCCCATACAAGCACAAACCCAACCGCCGGATAAGCGAGGAGGAGACAAAAAGGCGTTACAGGTACAATATCCTTCCTCCTTCTCCTGTCAAGGGCGGCGAGAATAAGAAACGCCAGAGCAAGCAGGAGGAAGACGAGCACCGATCCGAAGAAGGGATCGGAGTTCTCGACAACCTGCTTGTCAAAGTTCACCGAGATTGAGAAGAGGAAGGCAACACCGAGCATCGACTGCACCCCCCGATCCGAAAAGAGCCTTCGGAACGGTATTGCAAGCGCAACAGGCCCTCGTACAACAGGATCAAGATGAAGGATATAGGCGCCGGATGCAACAAGCACCATACCGAGGGCACCGGCAGGGGTTGGTACTTCCCCGAGGATCAAAAACGACGTTACGAGGAGGAAGACCGGGGTGAACGCCAGCATCGGGATACAGAGGCAGAGATCGCTTTTGGTGAGTGCCCGATAGAGCAGGATGGTTGCGATGATGTTTATTGCAACGGTTCCAAGGACTGCCGGGGCAAGACCCGGCCCCGTTACCGGAACGCCCACAAAAAGGACTATTGCAGAGAGGAGAAGCGAGGCAGAGAGG
>NZ_JARVGN010000513.1 GCF_029762515.1 Methanocalculus sp.
GAAAGAGGCGATTCGGTCAACTGTCTGGAAGATTACCAGATGGAATCTCTCCCATAGTACAAGGGTGACGACCGTTTCACCATCTCTTGTCCGTCAGCTTGCAGGATTTGGATTCTCTGCCGGGCTCATCACAAACGGTGTGAATACCGATCTCTTCTATCCAAGGGATTTGGAGGTATGTAAAAGAGAGATTGGACTTGATCCTGAGAGTTTTGTGATAGGCTTTGCAGGGAGTGTCGAGCGATGGTATGCAATAGATCAATTGTTCAGGATGCTGCCTGAGATCCGATCCTTCTGTCCTGAAGTTCATTTACTTATTGTTGGCGGATCGCTCTTCACCGATTATATCAATGAGCTGAAAGGGCTTGTTGCATCACTTGGTCTTGCTGACGTCGTCACCTTTACGGGTGGGAAACGATATGATGAGCTGCCACTGTACATGAATGCGATGGATATCTGCACCATTCCGCTTTCTCCACCGCAATGGGTGGAGATTGCACTTCCCAATAAGTTCTTTGAGTACAGTGCCTGTTCCAGGCCGATCCTCTCGACCCCGATCCCTGATGTCGAGGCTATTGGTGGCCCTCATCTTCATATCTACCGTACTCCTGCTGAGTTCATTGATCATATCAGGAGGATCTATCAGGAAAGGGTGGTTTATAGGATTGATTTCTCACAGTTCTCCTGGAAGAAGAAAGCAGCTGAGTTTGAAGCTGTTATCGAAGAGGTGCTCTCTGGTGATCGAAGGGGTGGAGAAAGAGGATGAATGATCCACTATAATATGATCAAATACATAGAATGATCTGATGCCAAAGGATCTGAATACTATACTATCAAAAAATGGGCTCCGGTACTCTTTCATCGGCGTCTGTTTACTTGCTTTTTCTTATCTTACATTCTGGCTGCGTACACTCCCGATTCCCCGGATCGTTTCAGAAAACTGGGTCAATCTCCTCGGAAACGATCCCTGGTATAGTCTTCGCCAGATTGAACAGATGGCGCTTGATTTTCCGGCGTACTCGTGGTTTGATCCGATGACGCACTTCCCAGTGGGGGAGGTGATCTACTGGGGTCCGCTCTTCCGGCTGCTTGCGGTTGTTCTGGTTATCCTTGCAGGTGCGTCAACCCGCCCGGAGATTATGTATGTCGCCTCCTTCCTCCCGCCTCTGATGGCAGTTGCGATGGTGCCGGTGATGTACGGACTTGGTGCAAAGCTTGTGGACTGGAAGACAGGACTTTTTTCTGCCGGTTTTATCGCAATCGTTTCCGGACAATATGCGTATCGTTCGCTCTATGGGTTCGTGGATCATCATATCGGAGAGACGCTCTTCTCGGCACTCTTCTGTTTGTGTTTTATTATCGCACTACT
>NZ_JARVGN010000514.1 GCF_029762515.1 Methanocalculus sp.
GCCAGAAGATCGGCGAGGAGCTCAAGATGAAGGGCATCAGCGCCGGCATCGGGGCGGGGGCCGGCGGGCTGACGGCGCTGATTTTGAAATTCTTTTTGAACCGGGGATGGTAGGGGCGTTCAGAGATGCCGCATCCGGTAATGCGGTCCTTCCGTGTTCCGCACCCTGTCCATAAACTGTTTGTTCGCGATCCGCGAACGTTTTGATCGCGAACCAAAAACTTTCGGCCGGAAGCCCAGACCATATTGCCGGGCGGTTCCTGGACTCACGACAACGATCCATGCGGCTGGAGCGGGTGCTCAAGGAATAAAAGAGCCAAATAACCTGAGGAGAACCGAAAATGGTGGGGATTCCGAGTCAGATAAAGTTTCGGCCGTTGAAAAAAGTCTAAGATTTATCCAACAATGATACAAGTTTACGCAGACTTAATTCACGATTTCGGGTTTATTTTTAAAAAAAAAGTTGGATATTTGATTTTCGTTATCTAACATTGATGCAAACTACTCAATTATCTTTATTTACACCTTTTTCGGAAAGGACCCATTTCGCTTTATACGTCTTACTCCCACTCGTTTCAATTATTCCGTCCTTGCGCATTTCCTGAAGCAGATTTTTTACGAATAAGCGCTTCTGTTCATAACTAAGGGCATCTGAAACTTTATCCAGAAGTAGATTGTCAATTTCTTCTCTTTCTGCCTGATGAAACTGCTTTAGATAGGAGATAACCATATCCTTGAAATGCTCTTTATCAAATGAACGTTTCTTTATGTAGTCCGCTCGCGAATCCGTTTCCGCAGCAACACTCGCTGAAACGAAAATATGGGGGTGCCTCCCCTCAATCAGTTTCTTTTCTCGCAGGTGCTTCCGTTCCTCGGGAGTAATCGGATAGCTCTTCTGTACTTTGTCAAGGGTGATAACATCAATAAGGCTCAGATCCTTTCGCCGGATAAGCATCTTGGTGTACTTCTCATCGATCACCCGTCCAGTGATCCTGACCCGAACTATCCCTTGTTCGTCGAGATCATAATCCGGCATCGGGAAATTTCGGTCCCGCTGTTTTACAAACATCCGTTTGATTCCGCTGCCAATGGTGTCGATCATATTCAGCTCGACCATCGCATTTGCCAGGAAACGATTCCGGTAGACATCAGGTGGGACATCATGCTCAATAGCATTCTGAACAGTACCCGGAATAAATTCGCCTCGATTTGTAAACAATAAGGAATCCGGCCTTTCAGTCACTGTGATACGAGCAGATTGCCGGTAATCCTGATGGGCAATACAGTTGTGTAGTGCCTCACGAATCACCCAAGGATCGTATTGTGTCACCTCATAAGGAAACAGCGTTTCTTGGGAGATA
>NZ_JARVGN010000515.1 GCF_029762515.1 Methanocalculus sp.
CCCGAATACGATCTGATCGGCCACATCCCGCTTGGGATCACCTTTCTCACGAGGTTTAAGGACTACCTCGATGATGCAACCTACCTCCACCTCCTCCATATCGTCCAGTCACATCACGGAGAATACGGCGAGGTCATGCCACGGACATCTGAAGCCTGGGCAGTCCACCTCGCCGATCTCGCCAGCGCCACCCTCAGGGAGGTCGCAGACGATGTAGCAGGGCTTGAACCCGGAGAGGGGAAGTGGAAGGGAGAAAAGAGCGGAAAAGCGGTGTATAGGATATAGAGATGTTTTTGTGTCAATGACTGAAGAGGAACGGCGTGAGAGGAGAGAGGCAGCGAATCTCGCGCGAATACTTATTCCGGCTGAAAATGACGTAAAGAGCAGACGTACACACCCGGCCGGTGATTTTATTCGTACGTTCAAACGTGAAAAGCAGATATCAGGTTGAGATCACGTTCACAACCCAAATGATTCAATATGGAACTGTATGGCTGAGCGTATCTCAGCAAGTACCTCTTCATAGGTATCACCTTCAGCGACAACAACTCCGTTTAAGCCGATTGGATAGGCAATATAGCCATTGGGATCTTCTTCAACAATGATTTTGTATGGCATTCTGCTTCTCCATACCACCAGACAAGAGAACTACCCCCGCCGCCTCACCCGTACCGACTCTGCATGCCCATAAAGCCCTTCGGCTTCGGCGAGCGCTTCCACCACATCGCCGATCGCCGCAAGCCCCTCTTCGGTCAGGATCTGGACCTGGCTGCGGGTGCAGAAGTGGTGGACATCAAGCCCCGAGTGAACCCTCGCATACCCTGCTGTGGGGAGGACGTGGTTTGTGCCTGATGCATAATCCCCGCAGGCAACCGGCGTCCAGGGTCCGACAAAGATCGAGCCGGCATGCCCGACCTCATTCAGGAGTGCCATCGGGTCGGCCACCTGGAGCGAGAGGTGCTCAGGCGCAATCTCATTCATCATCCGGACCGCTTCATTCCGGGAGGATGCGATCACATACCCGGACTGCGTGAGGGCTTCTTCGATGATCTCCCGCCTCGGGGAAGATGCAACCATCCGTGCAATCTCCTCACCGACACGCCCGGCGAGCCCCGCATCAGTCGTCACCAGCACACTTGCCGAGTGGGGGTCGTGCTCTGCCTGGGCGATGACATCGGCTGCGATATAGGAGGGATCAGCGGTCATATCGGCGATGATCCCGATCTCAGACGGGCCTGCCGGGAAATCAATCTCCGCGGAATCGCGGAGGAGCATCTTCGCCGCAGTCACATAGACGTTTCCGGGCCCGACGATCTTATCGACCGGCCGGATCGTCTCGGTCCCGAGTG
>NZ_JARVGN010000516.1 GCF_029762515.1 Methanocalculus sp.
TTGATACAAATATTGAAAAGGAAACATTCTCTGAAAGGGGAATATATCTCTACCATTCGTTCCAGTACCATAATGCCAATGAATGGCTCCTGAGAGCTTATCTGATAGACAATGATTACCAAATTCTTTTCCGGGTAGGTAGAACGCACTTTGAACTGAAGGAGTATTCCGAAGCGACCCGAATTTTCGGCGAAGTTATTGATAAATCAAACGATTTGGTGCTAATTGCACAATCATATAACTACCTGGGATTAATTGACTTGGTTCAAGGGAACACCAATGAGGGAATTGGGAAAATTTGCAGATGTGTTTCCATCCTTTATGAACTGAATCCTTTCCCGGGTGAATTCAATGAACACAATCAGAATACCTATCAGAATATTGAATGGACAACTATAGCCTGCCTTTATTCTTCATACCGTCAAATTCGGGATGAAAAGATAATTTTCCAACTCTACGATGCAATACTCGAGGAGATCAAGAAATATGAATCACTGCTCTCACCACACTGCATGATTGCAGAAATTTTCAGCCGATTATCCTACACAGTTGCTGCGCACAGATATCTCAATATGGGGCTGAAAGAGGACGTCCCACCCCATATAAAAGCCCTTCTCTATGAAACAAAGGCGAAGATCTTCCGAAAAGAAGGAAATCTGAGTCGAGCGATTGAACTATTAAATAAATCTCTTGATGTGTTACCGGATGAGCCACAACGCATCTTTATGGAAATTGCTCAAACATACGAATCGATGTTGAATTTCAAAGAAGCAGAAAGGTTCGTCGAAAAGGCCCTCGAGCATGAACCTGACAATGAAGAATATCTGCGGGCAAAAGAGGACTATCATACGCTGGCTGAACAGGTCATCAACTTCAACCGTATCCCCGATGGAGACGTTAAAACAATTTTGCATTCTGCTGAATCGCTGGCTATCAGGCTATTCAATCAGATAGACGGAGACCTCCCCTTTGACTTTTCTATCGCCCTTGTGGAATACGGAAAAGGATTAGAGACATTGCTCCATGATGCGATCGGATCGGAAATAAGAACCCAAATTCACAATGAATTCGAGACTCCTATCCCAAATAAGTATTTTTACGGTGTGTGGATAAACAAAGATGGAAGAAAGGTTAAAAAAATCGAGCCTTTACCGGATCCCCTTAAAAATCTCCTTGGTATGGTAGAAAGGACTATTTCACTCGGTAAATGGCCAGGTTTAAAAAATGATTTAGAGAAAACCTTAAACAACCCTGTCTCAAAGCGGGTTTCTGAATACTTCACTGATGAATTTGACGGTAATATTGATTTCATTGAGAACGCTTGTGATGTAATAT
>NZ_JARVGN010000517.1 GCF_029762515.1 Methanocalculus sp.
TATTCAAGATCCAATCCCGGTGTTCTGATCGCGATTGAGGGGGGTGGATCCGGAACAGGGGTTGAGCGGGCAGGATCGGGTGATGTCTCTATTGGTGCCTCTTCCCGCCCGATCAAGGATAGTGAGCTGATGAAGTATCCATCACTTGTTATCCATAAGATTGGAGGCTCTGGCGTGGTTGTGATCGCGAGCAGAAATTACCCTCATAACACAATAGCCTTTGAAGAGCTTCAGGCCCTGTATAATGAGAAGGATGACGATATCTCACCGATACCTCGCCTTCGCGATGTCAGGTATGTTGTGCAGAGAAGCGATCATTCAGGGACAGAAGAAATATTTGCAGGCTGGCTTTTTCCGGGGTCAAAGACTGTAGACTCCTCACTTTCAGCGAGGAATCGAAATGCCAAAGGTATAATTGTCCAGGTGGCTGCCGAGGGGAATGCAGGTGTCCTGAAAGCAGTGAAAGAAAAAGATGGAGCAATCGGCTTCGTTGATTTTGGATATGCCGAACATGATCCTGGGGTTAAAATTCTCCGGATCTATGATATGGGAAGCAGTGTTGCTGTTCCGGAGCATTCCTCGGAAATACGTCTGGCAATACTGAATGAACTGAAAGGCGATCCTTTGAATAACGATCTGAGGTATATTCCGGCTCTTACAAGGGAGCTGCTCTACCTGACAAACGGTACCCCGGATAGTGAGGTTGGATCGTTTATTCGATTCGCACAATCTGCCGAAGCACGGCGTTACTTTAATGAAATTGGATATTTCTCGATGAACGAGATTGATGAAATATGAGGTGAATGATGGAATCGACAGAGATACTTATTGTTGAAGATGATCCGGTTATCTCACAGGTACTTTCCGGCACGCTCAGTACATTTGGTTATTCGGTGTGCGGGCAGGCACGATCAGGTGACGAAGCTATTCTACAGGTCATCGCAACGAATCCCGATCTCGTGATGATGGATATCGGCCTTGAGGGGATCTGTGATGGTATCGTTGCTGCTACCTATATTCACCAGTTCTTCTCGGTCCCTGTTGTCTTCTGCACCGGGCAGTCAGGCGGTGATTCTATTGAACGGGCAAAGACTGCACAACCTTTTGGTTATCTCTCAAAACCCTTCTCCGATCAGGAATTATATGGAACCATTGAGATCGCACTGAACTCGCATGCCCTCTTCATGAGGCGGTTTGGCATTAAGGGATGCAAACTCGACACCCTCCTCTCGCTTGACACCGGCATCATGTTTCTTAATAATGATGGCAGGGTGCTCTTCAGCAATCCCTCTGCCGGGTATCTCACCGGATGCTCCCATAATGAGGCATTCTT
>NZ_JARVGN010000518.1 GCF_029762515.1 Methanocalculus sp.
TTTTTAACCTTCTTCCCGGCGAGGAGATCCGCTAATACCCGCAGTTCATCTTCCGAGAGGTGTGGGCAGCCGACTGCAACCGCATTCACCTCGATATCCGAGAAGACGGCGTTTATGTCAGAGACGGCAATCTCGATCGTCTCCTTCTCATCCACCGAGAACGACTTCCTGAAGAACGGTACCCGTGCCTCGGGGGTGATATCCTCGACATGGAAGAGGGCAACAGCACCGGTTGCCGCCATTGCCGCTCCAAGCGCCTTCAGCCGGTCACGGTTTGGCCGCAGTCCGCGGAAGAACGGAACACGGTTTCCAACCTCTTTTCCGGCAACAAATCCAAGCGCCCCGTACTCTGCCGGACCCCACTCCTTTGCCGCAGCCGGATCGTCAAGCGTGACGATCACATTCGGCAGGCGGTTCTTCATGATATGCAGGCCATATTCGGGAGTCTTCCCGATTAATGCGGAAGCAAGAGCCGAGGGGCCGCCTTCACGGTTCGTCCGGGCACCAAGCACCGAGTTTGCATAGGCAACCGCAGACGACTCGGACCAGGCAAGATGATCGCCGTACTGCACGATCTGGTGATAGTATGGTGTGCAGGTGCAGGTGAGCCGGATCCCAAGCCGCTGGTAGGCATTCAGGATCTCCTCCTGCTTCCCGGCAAAGACGCCATCGATCCCCATCTCGCTCCACTGCTCCCTCGGCATCCCGATCGGGTTTAAGAATGCAGGAACAACTGCACGGGCATCAAGCCCCTCCAGCCATTCAAGACCGGCATCGCCTATCGTCTTGTATGATGCCCCGCTCACCTGGACGCTCGATACCGGGATCAGCCGCTCTGCATCGTATATCTTTCCGAGGGCGATTAAGATCTCAAGCATCACCCTCCGTGTCTCTCCAAACTCCCCTGAAAGGATCTCTTCATCTGATCTGTCAAGCTCCATTATGCATCCCATCCTGCTCTGATATACTCGTCTTCCCGCCCAACGGGCATTGTTGCATCCACCCCGACCTTCACATTCAGGCCGTCTGCAATCCGGGACGGATCAAGCGACGAGCCCCGGACACCTGAGATCACCATGATGTCGCAATCGCCCCGGACACGGGTTGCTATCGCAAACTCGACATCCTCTGGATCATGGATCGCAATATCGGGATCAACGATGACCACATGTTTCAGCGAGGTATGTGCGGCAAACGCCGCCATGATCGCGTTCTTCCCGTCTCCTTCCGTCTGCTTCTCGATCTGCACCACAGCATGGAGGTATCCGGCTCCGCCCCGTGTCAGGAGGACATCCTTCACCTTCGTCACCCCGGCAACCGACTGGTA
>NZ_JARVGN010000519.1 GCF_029762515.1 Methanocalculus sp.
GAAGGTAAAATAGATGCGCTAAATTTATCATTCCAGCAGAAAGAGCAGGAACATCAGAACCTCATCAAAAACCATGCCGAATATCGGATTCTTGCCGGCATTCATGGTTTTGAAACGATATCAGCCCCTGTTGCTGAGGAGCTCAGGGATCATTCAATTCTCCGCGAACAACTTGAGCGAGGTGAAAAAGCCGTCAAGACAAACAAAGATCGTTTCGAAACTGCAAGGATGCAATTCGATCTCAATGTCAGCGGAATACCAGTCGCCTCAACATTCAAGGATACCATTAAGCAGAAGCTGAGGGTTGCTGAGAGCCTCAAGGAAACACGGTCAAACCGGAAAAATATGGACGATTACTCCAATACCATTCTTGTGAAGGTGGAATTGACCAAGTCGCAGATTGAGCCGCTAAAAGAAGTCGAGAAGAGGGTAGTCGACCAAGCACTTGGAATGGCAATGATGTACCGGGATTATCTGAAAAAATTCCCAGAAATTTCGAAGATTTACATCGACGAACGCTTGAAAGACATGGTGCGCATGAATTTCGACCAGTGTATATATACTGAAGATCAGGCAAAAGTCGAGATGCGCAGATATATTCAGGATCTCAATCGGGGAATTGAAAATGGCACTGTTGGACTCAAAGAGCTCGAAAACTATCTGAGGCCCAATCAATTGATCAATCGAGTAATGGATATGCGGATGATCCGTGTGAAAATTCGTAAAATTGATCGCGGATCTATTGATTTCCAGAATTGGGAAGCGATTAAAGCTTCAGACGGACAGGAAAACACGATGTACATCATATTCATTGTCATTCTCATGTCATTTATCAGGGACATTGTGGTCGGGAGGCACGACAAGAATACCTCGAAGGTGATGATCATTGACAATCCCTTCGGCTCCACAGGTGCCTTCTACCTGTGGGAACCGATATGGTCCATCCTTGAAAGGAATAATGTCCAACTGATATGTACCGGTCACAAAATCGGTGGAAAAATTCGTGAATTTTTTCCATTCAATCACATACTCACGGAAGATACCTCAGAGAGCGGGCAAATTCGAATCGGTATTAAGGTTGAGGCAGCGGGTCCCGCAAGGGAGACTATGGAAGAAATGCAACGGGGCACACTCAGCCATTGGATCCAGCCAATTTGATTGCAATAATTTCAATTTTTCTTGTTAAAAGTATTCTGTGGCAATAATCGGTAACAGAGAGGGAAAAATCCATCTCAAAATCTGGAATATTTGTAATCCCTAATTCCCACAAACCCCCACCACCTCCTCCACATTATACCTCAGCCCAATCTCCCGGGTATTTCCGCCG
>NZ_JARVGN010000051.1 GCF_029762515.1 Methanocalculus sp.
CAATCACCTGCACATCTGGAAAATCAGCATAAACGGTCTCATTTAGCAATCGCAGGAACCAAATTGCCTCCATATTCTCCTTGCCGCCGTACCTGTTCGGCACCCATTCGCCTGAAGGACGTGCATAGTCAAGGTAGAGCATCGAGGCAACCCCATCCACCCTCAGGCCGTCTGCGTGATAGCGATCAAGCCAGAACCGGGCACTGGAGAGGAGGAAGGAACGAACCTCGTTCCGACCATAATTAAAGATACAGCTCTGCCATTCCGGGTGGAACCCCTGTTTCGGGTCGGCGTGTTCATAACAATGCGACCCGTCAAAGAGGGCAAGCGCATGGGAATCCGAGGGGAAATGAGAGGGTACCCAGTCCAGAATCACACCGATTCTGTTCTGGTGAAGGTGATCGATCAGGTACATCAGATCCTCGGGCGGACCATACCGGGCCGTGGGCGCGAAGTATCCGGTTGTCTGGTAGCCCCACGATCCATAGAACGGGTGTTCCATTAATGGAAGGAACTCGACATGGGTAAACCCCATCTCATGGATATAATCTGAGAGGAGTGGAGCCATCTCCCGGTACCCGAGCATCCTCCCGCCATCTTCGGGGACACGCCGCCACGAGCCGATATGGAGCTCATAGATCGAGAGTGGGGCATCAAGAGCATTTATGGAGATGCGCTCCTCCATCCACGCACAATCTCCCCAGTCATAGGAGAGGGAGGTGATCCTGGAGGCAGTCTTTGGAGGCTCTTCCCACTGGAACGCGAAAGGATCGCCTTTGAAGAGTATCTTACCGGATGATGTTTCTATTGCATACTTGTAGATCGAGCCGATCTCAATCTCATCAACTGACCCCTCCCAAACCCCAGAGCTGTCCCACCGAGGGCTAAGGGGATCAATTCCAGGCGTCCAGTTATTCTGATCCGTTACAACAGAGACGCTCCGGGCTTCGGGAGCCCAGACTGCGAAGTGCACCCCGTCCCGTGAGGAATGCGATCCCAGGCACTCATAGATGCGGGCATGTGATCCCTCCTTAAAGAGGTAGATATCATAATCGGTCAGGTTTCTCCCATCCATGACCATAGTCCCCCAGGATCAGCATAGTGGAGGCTTAAGCACCTTCACATATACATGGTTGAGCTTCTCTGTCACCCTCTTCCAGTTAAACTGATCCATCACCTTCTGCCTGCCTGCAATCCCCATTGAGATGAGGAAATCCGGATTGTTGAGCGAGTAGCAGATCGCCCATGCAATCGGATCAGGTGCCGGGGGTACCTTAATCCCGTCGACAAGGTTCTCGATGTTCATCGAGAGGCCGCCCACATCAGACGCAACCACTCCCTTGCCGGCACTCCATGCTTCGGTGAGCACGAGGCCGAAAGGTTCGTTTCTGCTCGGGATACAGATAAGGTCAGCCGCATTCAGGAGTTCGAGATGTTCGGGATCAGAGACATAGCCGGTAAATTGTACCGGAAGGCCACGGGATCGTTCCTGCAAGGCAGGCAGCATATCACCTTTGCCTGCGAAGATGAACCTGACATCCTCCCTTTTGGCAAGCACGTGCGGGATTGCATCAAGCAGTATATCCGGGCCTTTCTGCCATCCGATACGGCCGACAAAGAGGACGAGCGGGGCGAGTTTATGGATCCCATATCGTTGCTTGATGAGCCCGGGGACAACATCCAGCATGTAGAGAGACGGATCTGTTCCATTCGGGATGATGGATATCTTCCAATCAGGAACATCATAGAGCCACATAAGCTCCACTTTCATCACCTTTGAGACAGTTATGATCTCACGGGCAAGGGATGCCATCGATTGTTCGATCCCGGATATCTCGATGAATTCTTTCCATCCACCAAAAGAGCCCCCGTTTCTTCCATACTCTGTTGAATGGAACGTGAGAACAGTTACCCGGTCCTGGAACTGCCGGAGTGTCTGGTAAAAATGCCAGTCATGGAAATGGAGCAGGTCAAAGGGAGGGTCGTCAAACTCGAGGAACCGGTCGATTGCCTCTTCGCTCATCTCCCTGCAATGGGAGAGAATATCGATCTGGTGTGGGGAGAGTGAGTGGAAGTGTACGCCATTCCTTGTAAAATCCTCTTTACCTCTCGTAAAGTAGTGAATCTCATGTGTTTTCGCCAGCTCTTCGGCAAGATATGTTGCGGCCGGGGCGAGCCCGCCAACCTTCTCCGTATAGACGGATTCCCAGGCAAAGAAAGCTATTTTAAGCGATTCCATAGAAAACGAACCCTCTCTATAACTGCTTTCTGTATATCCTCACGAGTCGTCAGGGGATGGATCGCGTCGGCAAGCTTTTCGTCATGGATCACATCCCGTACCCAGTGTTCAAAATCCAGGCGTTCGCAATGGTGGAGGATGCATTCATCAGTTGCCACATTGAGAAGTTTGACAAACTCTTCCAGTGAATGGGCAGAGAAGCCCTCCCTGTGATATGGGCTGCAGAAGTGGAATGCCTGATTTGGGGGAATGCAACGGAGAATGCGGGCAGCGGTCTTTGCCCTGACAAAACCGATCTGATCCTCTTCAAATTTGCAAAGAGCCGCGATATAATCAGAAAAGTACCGGTATGCATCCGCCTGTGTCCGGTAGTCTGTCAGCATCCCGCATGATCCTGATGTTGTTGCCATCTGCGAGAAGTGATCACGTGCCTGGAAACGACGGAGGGTCGTTCTGTCTGGAACCCATTGTCCCGCAGCCTTGAGAGCCTCAAGAGTCGTGCATTGCATCATATTGACCGGCCATGCAACCGATGCGCTCTCGATCAGTTCATCCGGGATCTGATCCGGTGAAGTGGCCTGTGCAACCGCCTCAGAAGGCAGGATACTGCGTACGCCAGTATCATGGAATGCTGCGGGCAATCCTTCAAGAAATGCGAATATACCTGTTTCTGGCTGGAAGCGGCCGCCAAAAACCTCCATATCAACCATGATATGGGCGATACCCCCCCTGATTGCAGAGAGCCAGCCTGCATAAGTACAAGGAGAGAGGGGATGATGTATCCAGTCCACCTCTCCGTACCGAAGGGCGATATCATCCGAAAGTTCGCAGTGCCTGATTAAAACAGGCATCCCACCAGCCTGATAACTCTTCAGGGGATTTATAAAAGGAGTGTTTTTCCCAAACACATCGGTATAGACAGCCGGGATGCCCATGTTCATTGCTGCTGTGATCACCGTCCAGTTGAATATCGAATCAGTTGCAACCAGTATCGCCGGCCTTCGTCCGGAAAAGTCCTCCATCGCTCTTTGGTGCATCTCAACCTGGTGCTGATACTCCTCAACCTCCCCGAAGAGAGCCACTACAGAGCAATAGTACGATTCGGTCAGGAGTTCTGCCTGCCTGTGGCTGGCGGCATCCCGGAGCAGATCGCAGAGATCCGGCTCAGATCCCTGAAGGTATTCAAGGAGGACACCAGACAACAGCAGGCCGCATCTGAAGCCTTCATCCATCATCCGGATCAGGCATTCTGTTGCCGGGATATAACAGGAACGCGAAAGGTGCCGGATCCGTCTCTCTTCATCAGGGGAAGGGAATGAAGAAGGACCTTGTTCACCTGTCTTCACCCCCAAAATATAAAGGGAATCCACCCGCTGCTGATGGCGAAGAACAAAGCTCATGCAGACCTGTGGAACACCAGATACCTCACCGGGCATGAGGAGGGATAAGGAGTGTTTAGTATATATAATATTTTATCATATAAATCTCGCAAACAACTCCTTCAGATACGCTATTGAAGGCAGGATCATATCCGGTTGAACTCCCGACTCCCGGGCAGCCACAGGCGAATACTTGCCGGTTTTTACCAGCACGCCAACAAGCCCTGCGTTCTGTGCACCACCCACATCTGTTCTTATATCGTCCCCAATCATCGCAGTCTTCCCAGGCTCTACACCATTCATCGTACATGCGGAAAGGAAAGCATCAGGCGAGGGCTTGCCCATCACCGTTGCGGCTCTTCCGGTGGCATACTCAAGTGCCGCGACAAACGGCCCGGCAGCGAGCGTGAGTCCATCTTCGGCCATCCAGTACCGGTCCCTCTCAAGGGCGATGAAGAGGGCTCCGTCATTGATCTCGCGGAACGCCTCATTCAGGACGCTGAAGGAAAAGGCTGATCCGGCATCACCGACGATCACGGCTTCTGCGCCATTTGGGGCTTCGGTGATGCCCCCCTCGGAAAATTCGGATCTGGCAGCATCGGTCATCAGGAGGCGGCAGGCGCTGATACCTTTCTCTTCAAGAAGCCGGAGTGCAGAAACGACCGGGGTTGCGATCTGATCGGGAGAGATGGAGAAGCCGGCCTTATTGAGCCGCTCCGCAATCTGCCGCCTGCTCCGCTGGGTCGAGTTTGAAACGAACCGATAGGGGATTCCCTGATCTTCAATCCACCGGATCGCTTCGGGTGCGCCCTGGATCGGCACTCCGCCTACTGCCAGAACCCCGTCAATATCTATGAGAAGTGCCTGTATCTGCATAAGATACCCCCTGTGCCAGCCTCTTCGCGGAGCGAGATGAGAAACGCCATGAAGATACTCGTTCCTCTTCTGCAATAAGCCGTTTGAAGTTCACTTTCACGCCCCGCTCAAGGGATTTATCTGAGATCACCCGGATGAGTACATATGGGACGATCTGCGGGTGCCTTTACGGATGCTGGTACATTCTGGCGGCAGAGGATCAGTGCAGCACCCGGCTATTCCGTCATCGATCATGACAACCGGTTCCGGGCACATATCGCACGATCCCCGGTCTTCGCATCTGCATACCAGAGATGCATGGAGAATCGCGATACACTCCTCCGGAACTATGCGGGATCTGACCTTGCTGATATCTGCAAGGGAACCGAGATTGAGACGGATGAGGGGATCTGCCTCAGGATCACCGAAGAGCATGACCATCAGCATTTCCCGCTTCATCCGGAAGAAGCAAAGCACCGCCTGGCCGGAAGGCTCAGGCTCATACCCGGTATCGGGCCTGCCACCGAGCGGCTGCTTATCAGGAAGGGGTGCAGGACAATCCATGATCTCCGCCATATCAGGGGGTTCCAAAAAGATGCTGAAAAGGTGCTTCGGATCATCGAAGAGGGCGACTTTGGAGCAGTTGTGGCGTTAATTGCAGAACGATTCGGGCGGACACATCCTGATATCATCATGGCATCCGCTTTCTCGCCGGATGAGCGGTTCTGTTTTCTGGATATCGAGACGCTCGGGGTATTCTCCCGCCCGGTCTTTCTGATCGGATCGGCTGAGCTCAGGGGCGGCCGGATCTCCTTCCATCAGTTCCTCGCCCGCGATATCGACGAGGAGCTCCCCGCACTCCTTGCCTGGAGAGATTCGGTGCCACAGGATGCAACAGTCATCAGTTATAATGGAAGATCCTTTGATCTCCCGTACCTGGCAGACCGGTTCGCCTATTATGGTATAGAACATGAAATTTCCAGGGACCAGATCGATCTCCTCCATATCACCCGGAGGATGCACAGGAGTACGCTTTGCGACTGCCGCCTCGGCACGGTCGAAGAAGAGCTGCTCGGAATAGAGAGGGGATCAGATCTTCCGGGGGCGCTTGTTCCCGAATTCTACGATATCTACCGGAGGACAAAGAATCCGGGCCCTCTTCTCCCGGTGCTGAAACATAACCGGCAGGATGTCCTCTCGCTCATCGAACTCCTCCGATTCTACCGGGAGATGGCAGGGTGAGTACATCCCCGCTCCTCAGATCCTTTCAGGAACGGTACGGGTACCCGGATGATGCACTCTTCATCAAAACGCTGCCGGGACGGGAGGCGCAGTATGCGGAGGTGCCAAATCGGCTTCACCCCCGCCTGAAAGAGTATCTCGCCAAATCGGGGATTAAACCCTATATCCACCAGGCCCTGGCATATGAAGCCCTCGCTGATGGTGAGGATATCATCCTTGCAACCCCGACTGCGTCAGGAAAGACCCTCGCCTTTGCCCTCCCGATCATCGATCGCCTCCTCACCGATTCCGATGCCCGTGCCCTGCTGCTCTACCCCACAAAGGCGCTTGCCCGTGATCAGCTCCGGGCATTTCAGGAGATCGATGCTGCGATCGGAGGGGGTATGCGGCCCGCCGTCTATGATGGAGATACTCCCCGCGATGCCCGCCCCGGCATCAGGGCACATTCGCGGATCATCATCTCGAATATGCATGAGATACACCATATCCTCCCCTGGCGGCGGCAGTGGGCAGATTTCTTCTCAGGTACCGCATTTGTCGTCATCGACGAGGCACACCGGTACCGGGGGGTCTTCGGCTCGCATATCGCCCTTCTGATCCGGCGTCTTCTGCGTGTCCTCGCATTCTATGATGCCAATCCTGCATTCATTCTGGCAACGGCCACACTCGGCAATCCCGGAGAGTTTGGTGAGCAGCTCACCGGCAGAGCATGCCGCCTCATCAGTGAGGACGGGTCTCCGCAGAATGCGCGTAGAATCGTCTTCTATAACCCCTATGCCCGCGACCCGACGGCATCTCTCGTCTCCGAAACAACTGATCTCTTCTCCGCTTCAATACGCGAGGGGTACCAGACGATCTGCTTCTCATCGTCCCGGCGGCTTGCCGAGGTGATTGCGCTCAGGGCCCGCGAAGAATTTCCAGCCGGACAAGCTCAGGAGACAACGATTTGTGCCTACCGTGCCGGGTATCTCGCAGATGAACGCCGGGAGATCGAGTCAGCAGTAAAGGAGGGAAGTATCCGGGGCATCGTATCGACAAATGCACTCGAGCTCGGGGTGGATATCGGCACCCTCGACTCGGTGGTGATGGCAGGGTATCCCGGTACCACCCTCTCCTTCTGGCAGCAGGCAGGGCGTGCCGGAAGGAGCGGAAGAGAGAGTATCGTCGCGATGGTAGCCCGGTACGATCCGATCGACCAGTACTACATGCACCACCCGGATCGGTTCTTTGAGACTGCATACGAGCATGCGGCAATCGACTGCAGAAACCCGATCGCCCTCTCGGGGCATCTCCTCTGTGCGGCAGCCGAGGTGCCGATACGCGATTCTGACTGCCGATATTTCGGAGCAGAGATGAACGACTATCTTGCAACCCTCATGGAACAGGAGATTCTGGCAAAAACGAAGCGGGGGATCGTCTATGCCGGCTCCTCCCGTGCATCCGAACTTGTCTCCCTCTCGGGATCGGCATCAGGTGGATACCGGATAACCCATAACGGGTATCTTATCGAAACGATGGATGATTCACAGGCATATCGCGAGGCATATCCGGGTGCGATCATCCTCCACCAGGGGGAGAGCTACATCGTGCGGTCGGTGAACCGCGAGGATCGCCAGATCCGGGTTGAGGCAGCCGATGTCGATTACCATACCCGTCCCCTGATGAGGAAGAGTGTCGAGGTCGGCACGATTGAAAGGAGCGTCTCCCACGGAGGCTTCACCATCTCATCTGCCGGGGTGACCGTCACTGAAGAGCTCTATGGCTTTCGTATCGTCAGGTATGACCGGGTGATCGGATCTGCCGAGGTTGATGCACCCCCTCTCTCCTTCCCGACACAGGGGCTTCTGATCGCAATTGATGAGAATATGTTAGCAGATGGAGGAATCGGTGATCCGGATGGCGCCCTCCATGCCGCCGAACATGCCCTGATCGCGGCAATGCCGGGTGTTGTCATCTGTGATCGGTATGATATCGGCGGTATCTCAACTGCCTGCCATCCGGCAACAGGCACTCCTGCGATCATCATCTATGACGGCTATATCGGGGGAGCAGGGCTCTCTCAGAAGGCATATGATCTGGTTTTCCGGGTCGCCTCGCTTGCAGAAGCGATTATCAGCGAGTGCCGGTGTGCCGACGGCTGCCCTGCCTGCATCTTCTCGCCAAAATGCGGCAATGATAACCAGCCGCTCGACAAGGCAGGTGCACGGGTGCTGCTCGGTTCCCTTTGTGAGAGGATGAAAGGGGCAGAACCGGTGCCTTCATAATCCATAAATGTAAATTGTTTTTAACATTCTGGTGTACCATGCAGGCGATCAGGGCAGAGAACCTCTCGAAATCCTTTGATGGGCGGATGGTGCTCGATAATGTATCATTCTCCGTTGAGAAGGGGGAGATCTTCGGGTACCTCGGCCCAAACGGGGCAGGAAAGACAACGACGATCAATCTCCTCCTCGGACTCCTCACTCCTGATGGCGGGAGAGCCACGGTGAATGGCGCCGATCTCGGTTCAGATGACGAGGCACGGCGGCGAATCGGGGTGCTCTTTGAGAATAACGGCTTTTCTGAGCGGCAGAGTGCCTACGAGAACCTCAGGTACTATGCCATTCTCTATGGCATGGATGATCCGGATCACAGGGTAGATGAGCTGCTCGGGATGATC
>NZ_JARVGN010000520.1 GCF_029762515.1 Methanocalculus sp.
GATTGCGGCCTCCTGTCGTTTGAAGAAGCGCGGAACCTGTGCACAGTCGGTCCAACCGCACGGGCATCAGGTGTTCCAAAGGATGTGCGGGTGGATTATCCATACTCGGGATACGGGGATCTCGACATCTCCCCGATCCTGCCAACTGCCTATGGGGGCGAGATCAACGGGGATGTCTATGACAGGATCGTTGTGCGTCTGCTTGAGGTTGCACAGTCTGTTGAGATCATCGAGACCTGCCTTAAAGAGATGCCGGAAGGGCCGATCCTCTGGGAGCCGAAGCTTCCAAAGCTCCTCTCTGCCTGCAAAAAGGCCCATGGTGAGGCGGTCGGTCGGCACGAGGCTCCACGTGGCGAATGCCTCCACTATGTGGCAATGGACGGCAATGAAGCTCCCGCAATGTGGAAGGTGAAGGCATCCAGTTACAGCAACCTCCATTCATGGATTCCGATGCTCGAAGGCGAACAGCTTGCTGATGTCCCGATCATCGTCGCATCCATTGACCCCTGCCTCTCCTGCACCGACAGGGTCGCTGTAGTCCGTGGTACAAAACGGGATCTGATGACAAAGGAAGATCTCCATCGGCTCTCGGTGGAGAAGACACGGAGGATTCAGGAATGCTGAGTCCTGAGACCATTCTGGTCACCATTCTGGCTGCATTCGGCCTCTCGATCATCGGGATTGCTCTTGGGCTCATCCTCCTTGGGGTCGATCGAAGGATCTCTGCCCGGATGCAGGCCCGGATCGGCCCCCCGCTCCGGCAGCCGTTTATTGATCTGAAGAAATTACTCTCGAAAGAGAATATCATCCCCGAGAATGCGATCCCATCGCTCTTCAATGCCGCTCCGATCGTGGCGCTCGCCTCATCGATTGTGGTGCTCCTGTACCTCCCGATCGGCTCGATGATGCCGATCCTCGGTGGCTATGGCGATCTGATCCTGGTGATGTACCTGCTTGCGGTTCCGGCACTTGCGATGGTTGCCGGAGGGTTTGCCTCCGGATCACCATATGCAACTGTTGGTGCACAGCGTGAGATGGTGAGCATGATCGCATACGAGCTCCCGCTAGCCTCTATTGTTATAGCGGTCGCCTGGCTCCTCTATTCATCGGGAGTTGCTGATCCCTTCGCACTTTCAAGTATTGTGGCAAACCCGATCTGGACTCTGGTCGGACCCCTCGGGATGGTGGGGCTCTTCATTCTGCTCCTCACCTTCGCCTGGGTCTCGCCAGCCGAACTTTCAAAGATCCCCTTCGACACGCCTGAAGCAGAGACCGAGCTTGCCGGAGGAGTGCTTGTCGAGTACTCAGGGAAAAACCTCGGCCTC
>NZ_JARVGN010000521.1 GCF_029762515.1 Methanocalculus sp.
ATGGCAGCCCTGAGCTGAGTGGAGTGGAGAGGGGAGAGGGATCTCCTCACTTTTCCTCTTTGAGACGATTATTTTCTTTCTTTTGTGTAGAAACTATTGATTTTGAATGGGCAGCATCTCCTCCTGTTTGCCCTTCTGTTTATGGAGGGTGGGGAGTTTTATTCCGACGGAGATGAGGAATTTTATTCCGACGAAACATGTGATGTATGCTTTCATACATTCGGGATAACGGAATTGTGTCTTGATCTCCCCTTTCGGGAATAGTATTTATATCATGGGGTGTAAGTTTACTCTACCTGATTAATTGTAATTTTTGTAAACTAAATCAGAAGATAGGGGTAGGTGATGATGGTGTCAAAGGCCATAATCGGTGAGCGGATCAGGGCTGCGAGGAAACTGGCGGGCCTTTCGCAGCAGGCGCTTGCCGACCAGGTGAAGGTCTCGAAGATGGCGATCTCCAAGTATGAATCCGGTGATGTGATACCCGGCTCCGGGATGCTGCTTGCCCTTGGAAAAGCTCTTGGCGTGAAGGTGGAGTTTTTTCTAAGGCCATTATCCGTAACACTGAGGCTGCCGCAGTACCGGTGCAGAAAGGCCCTCACCAAGAAGGAAGAGGCGATGATCCTCGGGAGGACAGAGGACTGGCTTGAGCGTTACCTGACAATCGAGCGGATCACCGGGGCAGAGGCAGGCCTTGATCTGTCTTCTCAGGATGAATGCAGGATCCGGAATGTTGAGGATATCGAAGCTCTGGCTCTGTCAGTCCGCACAAAATGGGATCTTGGTCTTGATCCGATCGAGAATGTGATGGATGTCCTTGAGCAGCATGGGATTAAGGTTGGTGTTCTTGCTGCGTCAGAGAAGTTTGATGCCCTGACCCTCTGGTATAATCATCATCCGGTTATCATTGTGAACAAAGAGATGCCGGGAGATAGGCAGCGTTTCAGCCTTGCCCATGAACTTGGACATCTCCTGATGCAGCTGGAATCTGATTTAGGTACGGGAGCAATTCCAGAGAAGGTTGACGAGATGGCGGCAAACCGGTTTGCCGGAGCATTTCTGGTACCTGAAGAGGTGGCAGTTCGTGAACTGGGAAGGGAGCGGACACGGCTGGATCTCCGGGAGCTCTATCTCCTGAAGCAGAAATACGGCCTGAGCATGGCTGCATGGATCTACCGGGCACTCGATCTTGGGATCATCACGCGGGATGGAGCAGACCGGCTCAGGAGAGAGCTCAGCATACGCGGATGGCGAAAGATAGAGCCGGGGAAGCAGATCCCATCCGAATCCCCAACACAGATGAGGCT
>NZ_JARVGN010000522.1 GCF_029762515.1 Methanocalculus sp.
TGATGCGATCTCTCTTGTATGGGAGTGGGCACTGTATTGGATCTGATGCCGCATGATGATCCAGACCAGATCAGAGAACGCTTCCGTCTGTATATCCGGGAAAACAGCGATGCAATAGGCCGCTCTCTCCCACTCTTCTTCGCCCATGTCGTCTCCGCTCTTGAAGAAGGAGATGAAAGGCTCCCCGATCCCGATTATAATTTTTTTCTGGATGGGATCGCCTGTGAGGTCTTCCGGAACAGTTCCCGGATAAATGATCCGGCTTTTGATTATGAGCTTGGAGCCATCCTTGCAGAACATAAGCGTAATGGGGGCAGAGGCGTCCTTGACCTCGTCTCCGGCCTGCATTCTATCCGGAGGGGGATGTACCACAAAGCCATTCCTCTCCTGAAAAAATACCGGTATATCGACCCGCTGATCGGATCGGCCATCGCCTATTGTTACATTCAGGCGGGACGCATGGAGACGGATCACCTTCAATCTGATCCTCTCCTCTCTGCACGGGAGCAGTTGATGGCGATGAGCGAACACCGCCCGCCTCTCGTTCCCCACCCTCTTCTTGACGAAGAAGAAGCTGATCTCCTCTCTTCCCTCTTCTGGGATGTCTATGAACAGGCACGGGAATGGTTCCCCCATGATGAATGGTTCCCTGAGATTGCATTGTGTAAAGCCGGGGAAGATGGCGATAACCGCCGGTATGATTCGGTTTTGACGGAGGCTATATCCTCGTTTCCCGATGATATCAGGTTTCTGCGTCGTGCATTCCAGGGGGCGCTTGAGAGGGAATCGCTCGAATCCGCAGCAGTGATCCTCCAGAGGATGATCAGGGTGATGCCTGATGGAATGGAGCCGGCCTATTATGGCCTGAAGCTGGCAACCATAACTGGAAAGGCAGAGATATTCTACCGGTTTAGAAAACAGGCGATAATCCGGGGTATTCCTCTCTATCTTATCCATCTCATCGAGTATATATTTGAGATTCTCCGGAGAAATCAGGAAGGGGCGGTGGAGACGAGAAAGCGTTTTTCGGTATTGTATCCCCGCATCGGTTATATTATGGATCTCTTCACATACCTTGAAGAGGATATCTTTTCTGGTGATCCGATTCGGCAGAAGAGGGGATTGCAGGCACTACTGCCGATAGTTGACAGATTTGCAATAAGTGTATTAAAGATTGGAGAAGAGTGACCTATGCATGATGATCTAAGTGTTCAGCTTTTTTTGAGATCTCCCTGTGGGATGCTTGTCCTTGAAAAGAGGACAGGAAATGTTATTGCGATTAACTCATCCCTTTCAAAAATCATCGG
>NZ_JARVGN010000523.1 GCF_029762515.1 Methanocalculus sp.
GAGAGGACGCCAAGAAGCGGGAAGAGAACGATTGGAAGAAGTGCTGTTACTTCAAGGGGAACTGCCTCTGTGACCCAGAAGATTGCCATCAGGAGTGTGACGGCAGCAACGTATCGCGCCTCGATCGGGATAACTGCCGGATCTACTGGTGCAAGGAGTAGTGCGATAAACACCAGTATGCCAATAATCTTCCCGATCTCTTTCTTCATTCCTTCAACATTAAGGAGTCAGAGAATATTAGTATTCCTTTTTGGAACCTCCCCGTTCCGGGAGTGGTGTGGAAGGTAAAATAAGCCTATATGGGAGATAAAATAGAAAAATAGTGTTACTACTACTTTTTCGATTTGTTCTCTTTCATCATCTCCAGTGCCTCGAGAACGGCTTTTCGCACCCCCTCATCCTCTTCATCCTTCATCATCTCAAGCGCTTTTTGTGCCGCATCGCCTCCTATTCTGGAAAGTGCCTTTGCTGCCTCCTTTCTGACTTTTCGTTCAGCATCATTCCTCAGGAGATCGGAGATCGGCTCCACTGCCTTTTGATCACCGATCCCGGCAAGTCCGATGACGGCACCAAGCCGGTTCCATTTATCCTCATGTTTCAGCAGTTCGATTAAGTGGGGCACCGCCTCGGGATCACCGAGCTTTCCAAGTGATTTTGCTGCCAGCCAGCTGACATCCACATACTCATCAGACAACGCCTCAATGAGGGGGCCGACAGCCCGGAGATCCCCCTCTTTTCCCAGCGCCTCAGCTGCCCGCCACCGGAAATTCAACGTTCCTGTCTGGAGAAGCGTTATCAGCTGAAAGAAAAGCTCTTCTTTTTTGGTTCCCTCTTCATCCATCTCCGCCATCAGTCACACACCTAAACGGCACTTTCATCCGTGCCTACATAAAGGTGTTGATCCCTTCTGCCCCGGAGAAGAAGATGCAGGTTTCGATTGTGGAATCGTGACTCTCATAAGGTTCAGGTTCAAACCTATTGGCTATGGAGACGAAGAGAGATGGTGAATGCAACACTTTTGCAGTTGCGCCAGGTGAGAAGGTCGATATACTGGAGCTTGAGGAGCTTGGCTCCCGGTATGGTATTGATATGTATCTCTATTTTGAGGAGGATCTCGCCCGGAACTCAACACTTCAGAAAGATATGGAGGATTTTAATGCGGTCCCCGAGTATGAGCGCCCCTTTATACTGCTTGATAAGTTTATTGCCTTTGCTGCCAGCCAGGATCCACAATTCCGGGAAAAGCTGAAGGAGCTGCCACTGATCCTTGAGGTGATCGCGTGCGGGGAGATGACTATTGCAGGT
>NZ_JARVGN010000524.1 GCF_029762515.1 Methanocalculus sp.
GGTCAAAGGCTATAACCTCTCCATCCGGAAAGGGGATGCCGCCTGTATCGAAGTTGTGATGGAGGTGGAGTGAGAATGGCATCCTGCCCTCTCTCTCTTCTCTCTCCCGGAACTGCCGGGAAGATTACGGCCGTCCATGCAGGCCAGGGCCTTCGCCTTCGCCTCTATGCACTCGGCCTTGTACCTGAGGCGACAGTTACGGTTGTCACCCGGGACCGGGGATCGATCATCGTCTCTGTCTGCGGCTGCCGGTATGCCCTCTCCCGCGGGATGGCGATGAAAGTCCTGATAGCACCGGAGGTGGCAGCCCAATGAAGAAGACGATCTCGGTTGCCTTAACCGGAAACCCGAATGTCGGGAAGACGACGGTCTTCAATACCTTAACCGGCGCCCGCCAGCATGTCGGGAACTGGCCCGGTGTCACTGTCGAGAAAAAGATGGGGAGATGCGAGCATGCAGGCACTTCAATTGAAGTGACCGATCTCCCCGGCACCTACAGCCTCACCGCATACTCGGCAGATGAGGTGATCGCCCGGAATTTCATCACTCAGGATCGCCCGGATGTTGTTGTCCAGGTGGTGGATGCTTCAAATCTTGAACGGAACCTCTACCTGACGATGCAGCTTGCAGAGCTTGGCCGCCCGGTCATCATCGCCCTGAATATGGTTGATGTGGCAGAGGGACGGGGCGATACCATCGATGAGAAACGCCTCTCCGAACTGCTTGCAATGCCGGTTGTCAGGACAGTTGGAACAAGCGGCAGGGGGCTTGATGAGCTCCTTGAAACGATCGCCGCAGTTGCTGCAAAAGGTGAGAAGCATACCCATACCATAGGGTATGGAGATGATGCTGAAGCCCATATCTCGGATCTCGTCAGGATTCTTGATGACGATCCGGCTCTTACAGGCGGATATCCGCTCCGTTGGCTTGCTGTCCGGGCAATCGAAGGCGATTCTGCTGTCCTGGCATTGATTGGAAAAAGCAATGTTGCAGAAGCCGTGCAGGCAAGACTTCAGCAGATTGATCTTGATGAATATGAAGCACTTCTCGCTGATAAGCGGTACGAGGCAATAGGTGCGATCCTCCCGCAGGCATGCACAGTCTGCGTCAGGAAGATGACCGGATCGGATATGATCGATCGTGTCGTCACCAACAAGTACCTCGGCATTCCGATCTTCCTCGCCCTGATGTGGGGGGCATTCCAGCTCACCTTCGCAGTAGCCGAGCCGTTTATGGCAGGAATTGAGTATGTCTTCGGCTGGCTCGGTGAAGTTGTGGCAGGCTCAATTGGAAATGAATGGCTGG
>NZ_JARVGN010000525.1 GCF_029762515.1 Methanocalculus sp.
CTTGAAGGGCGGGGACGTCTCCTCTTCCTGGTGCCGCTGGTTGCACTGGCAAACCAGAAGTACGAGCGGTTCTCCGAGACATACAAAAACCTGGCAAGCGTCTCCATCTCAACCGGCGTCTCCCGGCTGAACCTCCCCGAGACACGATCCCCTGCACGGCGGGATGCGGGATCGGATATCATCATCGGGACCTATGAAGGGGTCGACAATATCCTGAGAAGAGGGCGGCAGCTTCGGAATATCGGGACTGTGGTGATCGATGAGGTGCAGATGCTCGAAGATCCGGAGCGTGGCCACCGCCTTGACGGGATGATCGCCCGCCTGAAGCAGATCGCCCCGAAGACGCAGTTCATCTATCTCTCGGCAACAATCGGTGCACCCCATCTCCTTGCAAAGAAACTGAATGCGAACCTGGTCACCTATGCAGAACGGCCGGTTTCACTTGATCGCCATCTCCTCTTCGTTGAACGGGAAGCGAAGATCCCAACAACCAAGCGTCTGATCTTCGAGGAGTTTGGGAAGACCTCTTCCAAAGGATTCAAAGGGCAGACGATCGTCTTCACAAACGCACGATCCCGCTGCCACCAGATCGCCGATGCAATCGGCCCGCGTGCAGCCCCCTACCATGCCGGACTCACGGCACAGGAACGGAGAGATATCGAGTCCCGGTTCACTAAAGGTAAACTCGCCGCAGTCGTCACAACAGCCGCCCTTGCAGCGGGTGTTGATTTTCCTGCATCACAGGTGATCTTTGATGCCCTGGCAATGGGGATCGAATGGCTGACGGTACAGGAGTTCCACCAGATGATCGGAAGAGCCGGCCGGCCCGACTTCCATGATGCAGGGCGTGTCGTGATCCTGGCTGAGCCCGGCGGATCATATTCGCGTGAGTCGAAGGCGACCGAGGAGGAGGTGGCGATCAACCTCCTCAGGGGCGTGATGGAGGAGGTCGCACCCGTCTACGGGATGGAGGAGAGCAGTGAAGAATATGCGGCTAATGCCGTTGTCGCCCGCGGTATAGAGCAGGATCTTGAGTCCATGAACGAGCGGATGGTTGGAACCCTCGAGGATGCCATCCCCGAGATGGAGAAGTACAAACTGATCCATCGAAAAGGCGGGGTGATCGAGCTCTCGCCATTTGGCAGGGTGATGGCAGAGCACTTCATCGGAGTCGAACGGCTGAAGCGGATACGCAGCCTTGTCCGGGAAGAGGATGATCCCCTGATGATCCTCGCGGATCTCGAGTGCAGGACAGACGAGGATGAGCAGAAGGGGAGGTAAGACCTCTCTTCCATATGATCCT
>NZ_JARVGN010000526.1 GCF_029762515.1 Methanocalculus sp.
CGACTGGGGTTCGAATCCCCATATCAGCATCCTAACGCCACCTCTTGTTCTGTACTTTGTTTTTATAGTGCCATTCCAAATTTCATTGTATGGCACGCACAACAGCACCGACTCGTTCGGACAGTAACTTCCACAAAATAGATCCTCGCTATGCAGAGAATTCGATTGAAAAAGGCCTCTCAACCAACCTTTTAGTCCCGCGCGACGCAGAGTTGATCCGCGAGTTCATCGCGGATTCGCAGTCCTGCAACAACATCGGCATCAGCCGGATCCACAAGCTGACCTACACCCTCGTCGGCTGGCGCAGGTTCATCGGCCCCTACGCCGAGAACACGAATGCCGACATCACCCGGGCGATCCTCACCCTCAGGAACGCAAAGCACGCGCGCGGCAGGCCCTTCGCCAAGAACACCGTCCGCGACCACATCACGATCCTCAAGCAGTTCTACTACTGGCTTATCGAGAACGGCTACACGGAGATCGACGAGCGCAAACTCAAGCGCGTCAAAACCCCGCCCTGCGACGCCATGACCAAGACCGCCTCCGATATCCTCACCCCCGAGGAGGTCACGGCGATGGTGAATGCCTGCACCCGGAGCGTGGACCGCGCCACCATCATGATGCTCTATGAAGGCGGGTTCCGGATCGGTGAGCTGGCCCAGATGGCCTGGGGTGACCTCGTGGCCGACAAGTACGGCTACGTGGTCAACGTCGACTTCAAGACCGGCAAGCCCCGCTACATTCGCCTGATCATGGCCGCGCAGCACATCTCATCCTGGAAGGCCGACTACCCCTTCGAGCCTGCGGCCGACAGCCTCGTCTTCATCACCCGCTACAAAACGCCACTGACCCACCATTCTATCGAAAAGCAGCTGCAGCGCATCGCAGGATACGCGGGCATCGAGAAACACATCACCCCGCACATCTTCCGCCACTCCCGGATCACCCACCTGATCAAGGACGGCGTCTCCGAGAGCGTCATCAAGCTGATGATGTGGGGGACCATCAACACCCCGATGTTCCAGACCTACGCCCACCTGGCCGGCAAGGACATCGACATCGAGATGCTCCGGAGCTACGGGATCGCCACCACGGAAGAGGACGCCCCCACCCGCCTCGAGCCCCGGCAGTGCAAGAACTGCCACACCATCAACGCCCCGACCTCGAGCTTTTGTTCGACCTGCGGGTTTTCCCTGACAGAGGACGCGGCGGCCACCATAGAGGACGCGAAACAGGACATCGCCTCTGACCCCGATGTTATGCAGGCGATCTTCGATCAGATGTTCGAGAAGAAG
>NZ_JARVGN010000527.1 GCF_029762515.1 Methanocalculus sp.
TCCTATGCACGGGCAGCCACCGCCTTCTCATCGGTGACGGCTCAGAGTAAGATGCTATAAGAGTGTTTGAGGAGGGTGGAACCGGTCTCCTGTCCGGGAGAGGGCATGTCACCCCCTCATCGGGGGCAGCTCCTGACCTTGCGTTCTTCTCGCTCCAGGTCAGTATGGAACCATCCTCCGCCATGAGGTATACCCTGGATTGTCTCAGAAGATCCTATCCTCCGGGCACTCTCCTTCCTCTATTGGTATATGATCGCGTTAGCGCTAGTCACCACCACGTTTCGGATTATTGCACTCTTCTAAAAAGACAAAAAAAGTTGCGAGAGGTTCCGCCCCTCTATTTCTCTCCACTCACGACAAGCCCATAGGGATGGGCAATGACCTGCAATCTTGAAAACCCGATCCCTTCCAGCAGCGTCTCCAGCTCTCCCTGTGTATATGAAGCCCGGACAGATGTTTCAAAACCCTTCCGGATCTCCGTCCCGAGGCAGGAGTTTCGCATAAACCCAAATATCTCCGGTGAGAGATCACGGCGGAGATCGCTTACGAATACACTCCCGCCCGGCCTGAGTACCCGCAATATTTCTGAAAAGACCTGCACTGCATCCTCCCATTCATGAAGGGATCCATTGGAGAAGGCGCAGTCAAAGGTATTATCGGGAAACGGCATCGAAAGGGCATTCCCCTCTTTATAGGCCACCCGATCCAAGAGCTGGTATTCAATGGCATTTCTCTCTGCAATTGCAATCATTGCAGGGCTGATCTCAAGCCCCGTCAGATGGGTTCCCTCTGTATGGCTGAGCCATTCAAGCCCGAGATACCCCGGTCCCGGCCCTATCTCAAGTGCATGATCGCCTGCCTGTGTGCACCCCGCCAGCTCATGTACCGGGAGATGCCCCTCATCACGGAGGCCTCTCTGCATATGATCATATTCTTCTGTTGTTCCCTCATCCTGAATGCCATCGCAGGTTTCAGGAATTCTTGATTCAACGATCGGTGTAGTGTTCATATCGTTTCCTTCCTTTTCTGCTGATGCATATCTCGCATCCACCGCCTCTTCAAGCCGTATCAGCCGCCCCTCTCTCCGGAATATCAGCGGAACCCTTTCAAAGCCGGTCTCTCTCCTGAGTGATTGGATAGAGGCGGATAGTGAATCGCTGTCAGATACTCCGGTAAAGCGGGCACAGAGATCTGCAAAAAGCAGTTGCTCGTCTGCTGTCAGGTGTGCCATCCGGGACTCAAGGAAACCAAACATCTTCTCTTCGATATCAAGAATCCATTCCTCACCCT
>NZ_JARVGN010000528.1 GCF_029762515.1 Methanocalculus sp.
AGATCCATCCCAAAGACCCACCCGGCAATCCTGACAATCCCAAAGACACCGGCGGTAACAACCGCAACTGCGTGAAGGAACGCCGAGACCGGCGTCGGGGCAACCATTGCCGCGGGGAGCCACCCGTGGATCGGCATCCATGCCGCCTTCACAAAACCGACCAGGAATAAAATAAAGAGTATCCAAAGCGTCAGATCTGAGCCCGAACCTGCAAGGAATCCTCCTGCCACAAAGTCGGTTGTTCCGGTGAGGATATAGGTCAGGATGACCGCGGCAAGGAGGAAGATACCCCCGATTAAGAGATAGGCGAGGTATTTTCTTCCAGCTTTCATCGCCTCCGGGGTCTCGACATGGACAACAAGCGGATAGGTGATGATCGTCAGGATCTCATAGAATATGAAGAGTGTCAGGAGATTTGCCGAGAATGCGATCCCGATTGCAGCGGCTATTGCAACAGCGAGGCAGAAGAAGAACCTCGTCTGGGCATGCTCTTTTAAGGATCGCATGTACCCGATTGCATAAAATGAATTCAGGAGGAAGAGAGACGCTGCAACAAGCGCAAAGACCATCCCGAATGCATCCACCTTCAGGGCAAAGTCACCGCCCGGCACCATCGGAAGGAGCGTGAACGTAAACCGGTTTCCGGCAAGCACGCCGGGGAGCATCAGGAGGACTGAGCCGAGCATGGCAGATGCCGCTGTGATCGTGACACCTTCGCGGAGATTCTCATATCGCCCTGTTGCCAGTATCAGAACCGATGCGAGGAGCGGGATTGCGATCACAACAGCAGGGAGTACCCATTCGATATCCGCCATCTCAGGCACCTCCAAGGAGCATGAGTGCAGCAGGGGCGACTGCCTTCATCAGCACCTCGACGAAGATGCCAAATATGAGACAGAGGAGTGCAAGGCCGACCATCGGGGCGAGCATCGAGAGAGGGCCTTCGCGTTCTGCCGTTTGAGTGGCATGATCCTCGTCATGCCCTCCATGCGGATCGCCGAAGTAGGCGATCTCGATGAAACGCCAGATATAGATGGCGGCAAGAAGGGATCCGATCAGGAGCACCACCGCATATGGCCAGAGCCCGGCTTCAAATGCCCCGAGCACCAGGTAATATTTGCTCATGAACCCGATCGTCGGGGGAATCCCGATCATCGATGCTCCGGCAAGTGCAAAGGCGGCACAGGATATCGGCATCGTCTTTGAGAGCCCTTTCATGTCGCTTAAGCGGGAAGTACCCATCCGGTAGATGATCATCCCTGCCACCATGAAGAGGCAGCCTTTCATC
>NZ_JARVGN010000529.1 GCF_029762515.1 Methanocalculus sp.
CCTATTTGGCGCCACGGCGGCTTTCACCAACGGCGTCGTGGAGAACCTTCCTCATGCCTCAAAACGGATGCTCTATATCCGGCTCGTGTTCCTGCTCATACCCATCTATTTCTGGGCCAGGATGCTCTTCCTGCCCATGTTGTTCGATATGAGCATCGTGTTGTTCCCAGGCATATTGGAGGGGGCTTTCACGTTGTATGTTATGGTCATGTCGATAATGTCCATTGCCGCCGGGGTGATGATAGTGGAGGTCGACAGTCTGATGCAGATCGTGCTCTGCAGGATGAACTTCCTCGATCACATCAAGAACGCGGAGCCAAAGAACTATTCCGAATATGCGAGCGCCCCGGAGCGGCTTGTTCGTTTTCTCAGCGATTCAGACCCCTGCTATGGACAGGCCAAGGCCGCAAAGGGACGGTTCATCCTCCAGCACTCTTCGGACGAATGCCTGGTATTGGCCATAACGACTCCAACGCCCCCGTCGCTGGAGATGGTGAAAGGATTCTGGAAGGATGCCAAGGATTATGTCAAGAAGCAATCCTTTGTACCCAACAAGGCCAGATTCATCATATTGTACACCCCGGAGGGCGATGGTGAGGAGCTACCTGACGAGGCGGCCAGGTTCATACTGGAGAACCCGGTGCGACTGGGCCAGGGTCCCGGGTATGCGAAATCGGAGACTGTGATACAGGTGATCATAGAGGAGCGTGGAACGTACAGTTTCCTGCCGTTCGTGGAGTGAGGTGAACAATTGGAAGGCCAGAGACAATACAAGAGCTGGGAGCTATATTCATGCCTTGCCCTGAACAGGCTAGCTGCAGAGCTGGGAATAGACATCTACCAGCCGAATATCTCTGAGATACTTGACAAGATCTTCTCCGGAGAAGTCCCCTTGATCCCCAAGAACGAGATATCCTTCGAGATAAAATCCAACTACACCATGACCAACAAGGTTCTCCGAAAACTCGAGTTGGACGGTCTGGTCACCATCCAGAAGGACGATAGAAGATACAACATAGCCATAACAAAAGAAGGCGTGTTATACCTGCGCCAGTTCAACGCCTATTTCGTGCGGACCTACAACGAGATAATCCAGGATCATTACAGGTTCAGAGAGATGCCGAGATGGGTCCAGGCCCAGCAGTGAGCTCCGAGGCTCTTTACCCTAATCAGTTTAAGCAGATTCGCGTTTTACCGAGCATGGTCGATGAGTGTCCGATCTGCGGAGGAGAGTTGGTCGATGGCAAGTGCTCGCGATGCGGGCACCACGGGGGTCTTATTTATT
>NZ_JARVGN010000052.1 GCF_029762515.1 Methanocalculus sp.
CGTCGATTCCTTTGATCATGCACTGAAGCTTGATCCCGGCATGCCTGATACCTGGAATAACCGGGGGGTGGCTCTTACCCGGCTCGGCCGCCATGAAGATGCCATGGAATCATTTAATCGTGCACTGCTGCTTGATCCCGTTCATGGCAGTTCCTGGATGAACAAGGCTCGTACTCTGGCAGAGCTTGAGCGTCCTGCTGATGCAGTTGAATCATATGATCGTGCACTTGCGATCAATCCGGGGGATGCATCTGCCTGGTATAACCGCGGAGTGCTGCTTTCTGAGATGGGAGAGATTGAGGAGTCTGCTCATTGCCTTGATAAAGCACTTGCAATCGGGTATAAAACTGGAAAAGAGTGGTACACATCTGCCCCATTCCAGGGGTACATTGATGGCTATGCCGCTGTCTCCGAATCAGATGATGGTGGGAAAACACCAGGATCTCTCGCCTTAGAGCGGGGTGAATATGGAGAGATCGGTCTGGAGACGGGAGAAGAAATTGATGATGCAGATCCGGATTCGTTTGCTGCTCTTCCGGATATCACCGGCGATCTTGAACTAATTGAAGCTGCCATGGCGGGTTCGGATGTTGATGTTCCATCAGATTCCGGCTCCGATGATGCGGATATAGTTTCTGGATCCGAGGCTCCCGAGATCGCTTCTGATGACTTTGAGGATATTGACTTGTCAGATGATCTGCCTGAATCAGACGGGATTGGTGAGATGGTTGAGGGCACTGAACCCGATCAGGACTCGTTTGCTGCTCTTCCGGATATCACCGGCGATCTAGATGTAATTGAGGCTGCCATGGCGGGTTCGGATGTTGATGTTCCATTAGATTCCGGCTCCGATGATGCAGATGTAGTTTCTGGATCCGAGGCTCCTGAGATCGCTTCTGATGACTTCGAGGATCTTGACTTGTCAGATGATCTGCCTGAATCAGACGGGATTGGTGAGATGGTTGAGGACAGTGAACCCGATCAGGATTCTTTTGCTGCTCTTCCGGATATCACGGGTGACCTCGAAGCAATTGAGGCTGCCATGGCGGGATCGGATGTTGATGTTCCATCAGATTCAGGCTCCGATGATGCAGATGTAGTTTCTGGATCCGAGGTTCCCGAGATCGCTTCTGATGACTTCGAGGATCTTGACTTGTCAGATGATCTGCCTGAACCAGACGGGATAGGTGAAATGGCTGAGGACGCTGAATCTGCACCTGATCTGTTAGCTGCTCTTCCGGATATCACGGGTGACCTCGAAGCAATTGAGGCTGCAATGGCGGCAACGGATGTTGATCTTCCATCAGATGCCGGATCAGATGATGAGGATGTCGTTTTTGGATCGGAGGCTCCCGATACCGTTTCAGATGATTTTGGCGAGGTCAATTGGGAAGAAGATCTGCTCTCTCCGGATTCTGCCTCCCTTCTACCTGAGATCTCTGTTCTCCTTTCAGATATGGACGGGGATGAGGAAGCTGGCGGGATGGACCTGCACGATCTGCCTGAAGCACCCGATGCCCCTGATGCCGATGAAGAAGTATCTGATCCGGATGGAGTCGAAGGTGTGTATGGAGATGATATGGTGTATGGGCCAGACACGTCCGCTCCTTCCGGTGATTCTGAGGAGGTGGATGAAGAGCCCTCTCCAGAAGAGGGAATGATTGGGCTTGAAACTGATAGCAGCTTTGCCGAGATCCTGAAATATTATGATCGGGCAGTTCTCCGCAGTCCGGATGATGCTGATCTCTGGTATAATCGTGGACTCGTCCTCTATAACCTCAACCGGTATCGTGATGCCGTCGTGTCGTTTGAAAGAGCCGTTGCTATCAATCCGGACTATGCCGAGGCAGAAAGGAACCGGCGCATCCTGATGGCGTTAATCCAGAAGAAGATCGTCGATTACGAAAGGAAAGGAACCGAGTGTGCGACTGACGGCAGATTTGATGAGGCAGTTGTCTATTATGATCAGGTGCTCTCACTTGATCCAGAAGCCCCCTCTGTCTGGTACAACCGTGGTGTTGCTCTCCGTAACCTTGGCAGGTATGAAGAAGCAGTTGCATCCTATGACCATTCACTCTCACTTGCACCTGACGATCCCGGAACCTGGTATAATCGCGGTGTTGCGCTCCGTAATCTTGGCCGTTATGAAGATGCAATCGAGTCATATGACAGGGCACTCGCACTCGACCAGGATGATGCTGATACCTGGCACAACCGCGGTGTTGCCCTCAGGAAACTCGGCCGCCATGCCGATGCAGTCACCTCATTTGATCGTGCCCTCTCAATCAACCCGCAGGATGCTGCCATCTGGTATAACCGTGGTATTGCCCTCAGGAAGCTGGGCCGTTATGATAATGCATTGGAATCCTACGATCAAATGCTTGTCCTTGACCCGGAGAATCTCCTCGCCCTGAATAACCGTGGTTTTCTCCTGAATGAAATCGGCCGCCATGAAGATGCTGCAGAATCATATAATAAATCGATCCTCCTCAACCCGGAGAATGCCGCTCCCTGGGTGGGACGGGGTATTGCAGAGTTCAACCTTGGCCATTATGCTGCTGCTGTTGAATCACTGAACCGGGCTCTTGGAATCGATCATGAAGACAGCTACTCCTGGCAGGTTCATGGCCTTGCCAACGCACGACTCAACCAGCATGCCGAGGCCGTTCTTTCATATGATCATGCTATTGCTCTTGATCCATCTGATGCGAGAATCTGGGTTATCCGTGGCCTCTCTCTCATGGGAACTGGTAACTATCCTGATGCGGTTCTCTCATTTGAACGGGCTCTTTTGCTGGATCCGGATAATCCTGATATCCTCTCCCATCGGGATGAGGCAGCCCGGATGATTCCGGTAGATGAGAGGATTTTGCCGGTGGAAGAGACCTCTGCCAGATCCGGGTTTGAGCCGGGGCCTGTATCCTCCCCTGAGATCGGACGCTCCCTTCCACAAGCTGCCAGCTTCTTTGTAACACTTGATCACTCCCGGTTTATCAGGAACCAATGGCACCGTGTCCCCCTGACGATCCAGAACAACGGCGATGATCCACTCATCGATCTGCTGATCTCGTTCTCTGAGGATTTCGCCACCAGACGGCTGATCCCGGTCACGGTTCCTCCCACTGAACAGGTTACCATTGATATTGGCATCAAACCCCTCTCGGTAGGGATGGTGCCTCTGGATCTCAAGGCTGATTACCGGGATGAGGAAGGACACGAATATACGAGGATATTTGAGTTCTGGATAGAGGTTCTTCCCGAGCCCTGAAGGGATCTTGATCGTGGCATTCTCCGGATGCGGGGTGTGCTGGTGATTGATCCCGCCTTTCCTTCCCTGCTCACATCATTCCCCGCCCACAAATATTCGTCATCCTTATCTCATCTGAAACGCTTATCCTACAGAGATGCCACCCAGGGTTATCATCCACTCCTCAGTGAGCCTGGATCATGCCATCATCGGCTATGATATTGATATCGGGCTCCATTATGCAATTCTTGGGGAATATGCACCCGATGCCGTTCTCGTCGGGTCAACGACAGCTGCGTTTGGTATTAAGATGTTTATGGATAGCAGCCAGCCTGAGACGGCAGCAGACCGGACCCGGCCTCCGCCGGTTCCTGGTGACAAGAGGCCAATTGGGGTCTTTGTCGACAGCAGGGGCATCCTTCACGGGCTTCTCCACTTCTACCGGCAGATGGAACATATCAGGGATGTCGTTGTCCTCGTATCCGAGGCGACACCTGATGCCTATCTTCAGTACCTCAGGGAACGGGAGTACCCGTATCTCCGGTGCGGGAAGGATCGGGTGGATATCGGAGGCGCCCTGCGGGAGCTTGAAGATCGTTTTACGATACAGACAATTGTCTCTGACAGTGGTGCGGATCTAAACGATCACCTCATTCGATCGGGGATTGCTGATGAACTCAGCCTTATCGTAGCCCCTGTGATCGCCGCAGGTAATGGTAAGAGGCTCCTTTCATCTGTGGATGCATGCACCCTCGATCTGATCGGTTCAAAGGAGGTTGGTTCCGGGCGGGTGCATCTCCGCTATGCTCTCAGGAGAGAACCGATACGCACCTGAAATTAAATTAGAGAACAACCGGGAAGGGGTATCTGATTATGGGTTATTCTTCGATAATATAACCTTCTTTTGGCACAAGAATCTCAAATCTTGCCCCTTTCCCTGGCTCACCATTCTCGGTGATGGAGATCCTGGTGATGGTTAATATCTCCTGCACAAGGAAGAGACCGTACCCGGTATTCTTCCCAAAACCCCGATCAAATATACGTTTCTTCTCTTCATGCGGGATGCCGGGGCCGTTGTCCTCATAGGTGATTGTCAGTCCGGATCCGGTCTCCCTGCATAGAATCCGGATCTGATCTGCTCCTTCTCCATGGCGGAGGGTGTTATCGATTAAGTTTGAAAAGACCTTCTGGATCATCGGATCTGCCAGAATCCTGGCTTTTGGTCCTTCATAGCCGATATGAACCCCCTGCTCATGAATCTTACCGATTGTGCTCCAGATGGGTGTCCATACCGGCTCACTGACGCCAAGCTGTTCATATTCGCGGGTGAAGATGATCTGCCCTTGAATTGCAGATACCGCATCAGTTACATTATCAAGATACTGTGAGATGGTGGAGCTTGCATCAATCTCTCGTGTGAGATCGAGGTATCCCTGTGCGATCATAATCTTGTTTAAGATGTCGTGGCGGGTGATGCTTGAGAGGAGGTGGAGTTTATTGTTAGTCAGGCGGAGTGTCTCCTCCATCTGTTTCTTCTCGGTAATGTCACGGCCAACAGACTGGTACTCCCTGATATGTCCATATTCGTCAAATATTGCCCGATCATTCCACTGCTGCCACCTGATTTCACCGTCGGGCATGATGATCCGGTGCTCAATGGTTCCGATGGGGTGATCCCGTGTGAGCGATGCAAAGAACGTGTTGACCTTTCCTGAATCTTCAGGGTGGATATTTGGTGAGAAGTTTTCTCCAAGAAGCTGATCCTTTGTTGTACCGAAGTATCGTGCATAGGCATCATTGACGAGGATATGCGTTCCATCCGGCTTGAACCGGCAGATGAACTCGGACTGGTTCTCTATGACCGCCTGGTACCGCTGCTCGCTCTCCCTGAGTGCGGTCTGTGTGGTGATGATCTCATCGAGCTGCTGGCGTATCTCCTCCTCGGTTGCTGCCAGCTGTTCATATGCTGCATTCAGTTCGAGGTTCTGTTCTTTGAGCGCCTCTTCTGCACGCTTTCTATCTGTAATATCACGCCCGACCGACTGGTATTCCCTGACATGGCCATATTCGTCAAAGAGTGCCCGATCACTCCACTGCTGCCACCTGACTTCGCCATCGGGCATGATGATCCGGTGCTCAATGGTTCCTTCCGGGTTCTGGTACGTGAGTGATGCAAAGAACCTGCTGACAATCCCGCGGTCATCAGGGTGAATATTCGGGGAGAATCCTCTCTCTATGATCTCGTGCTTGTCTTTATTGAAGTATCGTGCATAGGCATCATTCACGAGAATGTGCGTTCCATCCGGTTTGAACCTGCATATGAATTCGGTCTGGTATTCAATAACCGCCTTGTATCGATCTTCGCTCTCCCTGAGAGCCGTCTGTGTGGTGATGATCTCATCGAGCTGCTGGCGAATCTCCTCCTCGGTTGCTGCCAGTTGTTCGTATGATGCCTGGAGCTCCATATTCTTCTGTTGAAGCTCCAGCTCCCGATCCATCACTTCTGTTATGTCCCTGCCAACGGACTGATACTCCCTGAGCTTCCCTTTCTCATCAAAGATCGCCCGCGTGTTCCACCGCTGCCATATGATACGGCCATCCGGCATAACCACACGTTGTTCGCTGAATGCGGATGGGTTCTCCGGTGTCAGGGAAGAAAAGAGCCGGGTAACACTTTTTCGATCATCCGGGTGAATTTGTGGCTTGAACCGGGTGCCGATGATCTCCTCATCCTGCATCCCAAAGAAGGTGCTGTATGCCTCGTTCACAAAGAGGTGTGTGCCATCTGGCTTGAACCTGCAGATGAACTCGGTCTGGGCCTCGACAACATTTCTGTACCGCTCTTCGCTCTCCTTGAGGGCCTTTTCTGCTTTTTTTCGTTCGATTGCGTATTGTATCTTATTCTGGAGTTCGGCAAACTGCGATCTCGGATCTCCTCCCTTCTGCATATAAAAGTCAGCACCATTGTTGAATGCCTCGATCACCACATCTTCACGGCTTTTTCCGGTGAAGATGATGAAGGGTGTTTCATTGCCGTTCTGCCGGAGATGTTTGAGGAACTGTATACCGTTCATTCCGGGCATCTGGTAATCTGAGATGATCGCATCAAATGGCTGGGTGGAGAGGATCTTTATTGCATCCAGTGCACTCTCGCAGGTGGAGACGGCTAACTTCGGGTTCTTCTCGAGGAAGAGCCGGCCTATTCTGAGCAGATCAGGCTCATCATCAATGTAGAGGAGTGTATGTGAAGTCATGGTCAGGCCCTGATGGGATGCCAATTGGAAACAGAGAAAAAATGCTCGGGTATCCCTTATAGAAAAGTGTTGAGCTCATCTGTTTATGAATGTTTGTATGGATTTTTACTCAAATCTCGATGATATGGCTTTTAATTAAGTTATATTAACATAATTTTTTTTCTTTCACTTATATAAAGTTAGTTGGTTATATTTATAATATTGATTCTTATGTATCATATAAATATGTGTATCTCCTTCTCTCTCTCTTCAAAATGGAAGAGTGATACAAAGAAAGAAGGGTGTCTGATATCCCATCATTTTAGTGTTTTGGATATCCCATATACATGAGTTTTTCTTTGATCTCGTCAAGGATTGCGGGATCATCAATCGTTGCCGGAACCGTATAGGGGGTGCCGTCTGCAATCTTCTTGATCGTGCCGCGCAGGATCTTTCCTGACCGTGTCTTTGGGAGGCGTTTTACGACTGCAACCTCTTTAAATGATGCAATCGGCCCGATCTTCTGCCGCACAAGTGCAATGAGCCCGGCTTTGATCTCTGCCTCTTCCCGCTCCACCCCGGCCTTCAGGAGAACAAAGCCAAGCGGTACCTCCCCTTTGACCGGATCGTGGACGCCGGAGACGGCACATTCGGCAACATCAGGATGGGATGCAAGCACCTCTTCCATCGCGCCGGTCGAGAGCCGGTGCCCCGCCACATTGATGATATCGTCAGTCCGCCCCATGATCCAGAGGTACCCGTCCTCATCGATGAAGCCGGCATCGGATGTCAGGTAACAGCCCGGATATGCCGAGAAGTAGGTGGTGACAAAATCGGCATCATTTTTCCAGAGTGTGGTGAAACAGCCTGGTGGAAGCGGGAGCCTGACGACGACATTCCCTGTCACTCCGGCAGGAACGCTTCTCCCTTCAGAATCGAGCACCTCTATCCTGTAGCCGGGAACCGGTTTTGTGCATGATCCGGGTTTCACCGGCAGCAGCTCAAGCCCGGCGCAGTTGGCTCCGATCGCCCAGCCGGTTTCTGTCTGCCACCAGTGATCGATCACCGGCACATTGAGCTTCTCTTCTGCCCAGAGCAGGGTGTCCGGATCGCACCGCTCGCCCGCCAGAAAGAGCGTTCTCAGGGATGAGAGATCATATCTTCTTATGTATGAACCATCGGGATCTTCTTTCCTGATCGCCCGGAATGCGGTTGGGGCACAGAAGAGGACTGATACGCGATGCTGTTCAATCACCCGCCAGAAGGCCCCCGGATCCGGGGTGCCGACAGACTTTCCTTCATAGAGGACCGTCGTACAACCATGCAGAAGAGGTCCGTACACGATATAGGAATGGCCGACGACCCAGCCGATATCGGAGGCGGCCCAGTAGACCTCTCCGGGTTTCATTCCATAGATATTCTCCATGCTCCAGGAGAGTGCCGCCAGATGGCCGCCGTTATCCCGCACCACCCCTTTTGGCCTCCCGGTGGTGCCGGAGGTATAGAGGAGGTAGAGGGGATCGGTTGCCCTGACAGGGACACATGCGGCAGGCTCTGCATCGATCAGCTGATCCCATGTGATATCTGAATTGCC